>JAJFLL010000214.1 GCA_021772695.1 Deltaproteobacteria bacterium | reverse complement strand
TAATATCCGGAGTTAATCCATTGGCATCGGCGGCGCTCAGCAACAGGTCAGCAATAAAAAAATCTGCTTCGAAATTATCAAAAAATAAATTGAATTCAATGATAATGCCGCTGGGGTCCGCTCCTTCGTCGGCAAAGCCTACACCGAAACCGTCAGAACCATTCTGGTAAAATATATTATTTTCATAAAACCCGAAGGAGCCGGGGTTGATTCTCAAGCCATCGGAATCTCCGTTGGCAACGGTGTTATTGAAAAAGTCTATGTCGGAATCTAGAAGTTCTACCTGTGCAGGATTGGAAGCAAAATTGGTACGGACATTGTTTGCAACCACTAAATTTTGCAAAAGAGGCGCTGAACTTCGGCTGATAAAAATTCCACTACCTTTATCGTCGGCGCGGTTGCCGATGACATTGAGATTTTGTATGACGCCCCGCGAATCTTCTATATAGATCCCGCCACCTCGATTGGCGATGCCGCCAACAACAGTGAAGCCCATTAAAAGACTATCGAAGCGAAAAACATCAAAGACGTAATTGGTACTTTGCGCATCGACGATGGTATTCGCCGGGTTTTCTCCGATAACATCGACGCCATTTTGTAAAAAGATGGGAAATATTTCCCCGTTAGTGGCCGGTGAATATACGCCAGATCGCACCAAGACCAAATCACCGGGAATGGAAAAATCGATGGCTTCTTGAATTGTGAAAAAGTCATCGGGCACATACCAAGTGGCAAAACCACCACCATCATCTGGAAAGAAAAAACTGCTCGTGCATCCCATGGTGACGACGGCCACTAGGACCATGAGGCAAGAATTAAAGATATGACGAACTCGGCTAATTTTCATGCCAACCCCTTCAGAATAGAGCGCTTCCTGCTGATTCAGACCCTGGCTAGAACCAAAAGGTTAAAGTCCTGCCTTGGATAATAGCGTAAACACCGAACTTACGGGGTTTGGAAAAAACCGCTGCAAAAATAACTATAATTTACAGTATGTTGCCTGGCCAGAAGGCCTTAGGAACAACCCATGGAATTTCCACAATTGAGGCATTTGTAACAGGCCCCGTTGCGGACGGTAATGTGACCACAGCCATCACAAAAGGGCGCATCGCCCATCATGGTGGAAAGCTGACCACTCAAGGCGTCGGCATTACCCACGGTAGTCTCACCATGTGGCTCTGGCTTTTCACCTTGGATGATTTCCAGTTTAGGCCGACTCCCCGCCTGATTTTCGAGATTTTTTTGTCGGGCCTGTTCTTCACTTCTGGTCAAGACTCCGGCCTTATGAATGGGTTTGTCTCCCGGATCTCCTGCTTTCATGATTTGTTCGGGTTTGACTTGAACAAGGTCCGTGCGACCTAAATATTCTAGACCCAGGCAACGAAAGATGAAGTCGATGACAGAGGTAGCGAATTTGATGTTGGGGTGATCCACAGGACCTTGGGGTTCGAAGCGGGTAAAAGTGAAGACTTCGACCAATTCTTCGATAGGAACTCCGTATTGCAGACCTAAGGAGATGGCGATGGCAAAACAGTTCATGATGGAACGGTAGGCCGCTCCCTCCTTATGCATGTCGATGAAAATTTCGCCTAAGGATCCATCTTCATATTCGCCCGTGCGCAGGTAGATTTTTTGTCCGCCGACTCGGGCCTCTTGAGTGATTCCCGCACGACGGGAAGGCAATTTTTTACGTTTTAAGACGGGCCGTACCGATTCGGTAACTTCTGGGGCTTCGGCCGCTTCGGTTTTTTTGGTGGAAAGAGGTTGGCTTAGTTTACAACCGTCTCGATACAGGGCCACCGCTTTGAGTCCGGACTTCCACCCTTCGAGGTAGATGTTTTCGATTTCTTCAACCGTAGTGTCTTGGGGAAGATTAACGGTTTTAGAAATAGCTCCCGATAAAAAGGGTTGAGCCGCCGCCATCATCTTCACGTGACTCATGGGTTGTAGATAGCGTTTTCCGATGCGTCCGCATTTATTGGCACAATCAAAAATGGGTAAATGCTCTGGATTCAGGTGAGGGGCACCCTCAATTGTCATGCGTCCGCAAATCACATCGCCGGCCGCTTCAATCTGGGCATCGGTGAAGCCGATATCTTTCAAAAGATTAAATCCCGGATCATTGAACTTAGACTTCGAGACCCCCATGCGTTCTAGGGTAGATTCACCGATGTTCCAGGTGGAAAATGCCTGGGTCAGGTCGAAGACCCCTTCGAGAGTGGTTTCGATTTTATCAAGTTCGGTGTCGTTGAGGCCCTTTGCCTGCAGGCTTTCCCGGTTGATGTGAGGACTTCCCACAAGGGAGCTAGTTCCCCGAACGTAAGTGACCATGTCTGCGATTTCTCGGGCAGAGTAACCAAGGTTTTTCAGGGCCTTGGGTACGGACTGGTTGATGATCTTGAAATATCCACCACCAGCCAGCTTCTTGAATTTTACCAAAGCAAAATCGGGCTCGATACCGGTCGTATCACAATCCATTAATAGGCCGATGGTTCCTGTGGGAGCCAGGACGGTCGCCTGGGCATTGCGGTAACCATGCTTTTCACCCCATTCAACTACATCATCCCAATCTTGCCGAGCGGCATGCACTAGATTTTCAGGGCAATGCTTGGGATCAATCTTATAGGCCTCATCGCGGTGCATTTTCATGACACCCAGCATGGGCTCACGGTTGGGCTCGTAGCCGGGGAACGGACCTTTATTGGCCGCCATTTCAGAAGAAGTGCGATAGGCATGACCACAGAGGATGGCCGTGAGGGCCGCGGCGGTTTGTCGTCCTTCTTCGGAATCGTAAGGAATGCCTTGAATCATCAAGGCCGATCCGAGATTGGCATAACCTAAGCCCAAGGGGCGGTAATCATGACTGTTCTGAGCGATGAGTTGGGTGGGGTAGGAACAAAAGTCCACCAAGATTTCTTGGGCGATGAAGAAAATTTGGATGGCATGCTGGTAACCCGAAACATCCCAGCTTTTGTCATCGTTCAAGTATTTGGTCAGATTGATGGAGGCGAGGTTGCAGGCACTATCGTCTAGAAACATGTATTCGGAACAAGGATTAGACGCCCGAATGCGATCGGTATTTTTACAGGTATGCCATTTGTTGATGTTCGAATCATACTGCACTCCGGGATCGGCACAGCCCCATGCGGCTTCAGCAATTTGACGGAATAATTCTTTGGCTTGAAAGACATCGCAAACTTCGCCGGTGGTGCGAAAATAAGTCTTCCATTCACGGTCGGCTTGAACCGCTTCCATAAATTCATCAGTAACGCGCACCGAGTTATTGGAATTTTGACCGCTTACCGTATGGTAGGCCTCGCCGTTAAAATCGCTGGAGTATCCTGCGGCGATGAGCGCAGCCACCTTCTTTTCTTCCCGAACTTTCCAGTTAATGAAACTTGAGATTTCGGGATGGTCCATGTCGAGGCAAACCATCTTGGCAGCCCGTCGGGTGGTGCCGCCTGATTTGGTAGCGCCAGCTCCTCGATCAAGAACTTCCAAAAAGCTCATCAGTCCTGAGGAGGTACCGCCACCAGAGAGTTTTTCCTGACACCCGCGAATTTTTGAAAAATTGGTGCCGGTGCCGGATCCATACTTGAATAGACGGGCTTCACTTTTTGCCAAATCAAACAGACTCATCAAGTCGTCGTCGACGGATTGGATAAAACAGGCGGAACACTGAGGTTGTTCATAGGAGTTGGCAGTGGTTTTGATGTTATCGGTTTGGGGATCCCAATAGAAGTTCCCCCCGGAACCCTCAATGCCGTATTGATGATACAGACCGCAGTTAAACCACACGGGAGAATTGAAGGCTCCCCGTTGGGTAATCAATAAATACTTTAACTCATCCTCGAAATTTTGGGCGTCTTCAGTGCTGGCAAAATAATCTCTTAGATTTTCACCGGCCTTACGAATGGTATTGGCGATACGATGGACTACTTGATGGGCTCCGGTTTCGCTACCGGTTTCAGGTACGCCAGCCTTGCGAAAATATTTGGAGACGATGATGTCGGTAGCTAGCTGACTCCAAGTTTTGGGGACCTGCACCTTGTCCATCTGAAAGACAACGGAACCATCGGGATTGGTGATCACGGACTTGCGGTATTCATAGTCCACCATTTTTAAAGGGTCCTGGCCCTTTTTAGTATGTAGCCTGGATATTTTCACACCCTTGGACTTGATTTTAGTGGATCGACGAGTATTTCGGTCAGGGCGTAATGATTTTACGGCCATAGACTTCCTCCCTTATTTTCCAATTTTCCAGGTTTTTAGGGGATACATAACCCCTAAGCTTGGGTTGCCCTGGGCATACCCAGCCACATCGCAAAGTTTAAAATTCTACATTGAAGCCTCGAATGGCCTGGAAGGAAAAACACAATATCTAGTGTCTCCTCGGTTGTGACATAACAATATAAGGTGGTCAATAGAAAATGGCCAGTGGATGAAATTTGAGTGAATTTTAAGGGAAATTAAAACTTTTCCAACAGGGCTGTGCATAACTTGGCTGGCTGACACGGTCTTAGAGGCGGCAGAAAAGATTTTACAATAGGGCCCAAGTTCGACCTTTGCTAGGATCCAAACATGTTGCCTGGAATCATTCCTTACCCCCAGATCGATCCGTTTATTTTTCGTATCGGAAACTTCGGCCTCTCTTGGTATGCCTTTTTTTACCTCTTGGGATTCATCCTCGGGTACCTGCTGTTGCGGTACCGCTACCGCAAAGGATTTCTTCATTTATTAAGACCTGACGACGTAAGTCTCTTGGTCACCTACCTATTTTACGGTGTCGTTTTGGGAGCCCGTATTTTCTATGTCTTATTTTATAATTTTTCATTTTATTGGGAGCACCCCTGGGAAATTCCCGCCATATGGCATGGGGGCCTGAGTTTTCATGGGGGTTTTGTGGGGGCAGTGGTGGCCATGTGGCTGTTTGCCCGTCGTCACCAAGCCAGTCTATTGGATTTAATGGATAACGTGGGCCTGGCGGTACCCATTGGTTTGGGATTGGGGCGCATCGCCAATTTTATCAATGGAGAACTCTACGGCCGGCCCAGTGATGTGCCTTGGGCCATGGTGTTTCCGCAAGGCGGACCTGAACCTCGGCACCCCTCCCAGCTCTATGAAAGCTTACTGGAAGGTCCAATGCTATTTTTACTGATGTGGTTATTTGCCCGTCGAGCGTACCCCAAGGGTATCGTCGCTGCCGTTGGTATAATGGCCTACGGCGCCATCCGATTTTTTGTGGAGCTATTCCGTGAACCTGACCCTCAATTGGGCAAGGTTTTAGGGATGCTCACCATGGGTCAACTCATGAGTCTAGCCATGGTCCTAGCTGGGGCCCTATTTTGTTTGGGTATCGTTAAGCGGGCAAAACGGACTTAAGGCTACCAGCGATTTCCGCCGCCGCCACCGCCACCACCGCCACGACCTCCGCCGCCGCCGTAGCCACCGCCACCGCCGCCGCGACCACCGCCGCCGCCGTAGCCACCGCCACCGCCGCCGCGACCACCGCCGCCGCCGTAGCCACCACGGCCACCGCCGCCGCCGCGACCACCGCCGCCGCCAAAACCACCGCCACGAGGGCTGGGCGGACGTGCTTCATTGACAGTTAGACTACGTCCACCGAGTTCGGTGCCATTGATGGCATCGATGGCATTTTGGGCTTCGTCATCGTTGGACATTTCAACAAAACCGAAGCCGCGGGATTTTCCCGTGAAACGGTCCGTAACGATCTTGACGGAATCAATGGCGCCATGGGGTTCGAATAGCTTTTGCAATTCATCTTCTTGGGTGCTGAAA
>JAJFLL010000213.1 GCA_021772695.1 Deltaproteobacteria bacterium | reverse complement strand
TCCCCTTGGATTTTTTTGTGTTTCTCGTCAATGCCCGAAATTTTTCCCTGAAGTAAAGAGATCGCCTGCTTGGTGGAAGTTAGACCTTTCTTGGGCAATTCGGTCACCGAACTCTTTACCAATTTGGAAACATTTTTATTCATGGTCTCTACTTGTGAGCTTAGGGTCATGTAGCTGATCATGAAATAGACTAGACCGATCAGGACCACCGAGGCAGCCATAATACCGATATTTTTGAAGGAACCGCCGAGTTCTTCCATGTCTTTTTTATAGGCATATTCACCGCGGCGAAAATTAATTTTGGATCCCTTATTGGGATAAACCCCATGAAACGCAGCCCCTAAAGCGGTAGGGATGATGGGCCGAGGTCGTTCTCGGTCGTGCAAATCAGTGAAGGAGTCTTCTAATACGTCGAGGGCTGATACGTTGATATTGAGTAGATGAGAGAAAAAGGATTCGATGCCATTTAACTTGGATGTGCCTCCACACAGATACAGGGCTTCGATGGGATCTTCGCCCGATTCATAAAACGAAAATAAGGTTTGGCGAATGGCCAATCCCAATTGGTCGAAATCATTCTCGATGCCCTGCAGAATCGGATCGGAACTTTTTTCAACGATTTGGCCTTTATTGTGCTTGAAACTTTCTGCGGACTCGTAATCGAGGGACGCGGCCTCGGCGATGCTTTTTGTAATCTTGTCTCCACCCCAAGAAAAACACCTGACAAATTTTATCTTCGCCCCTTCCATGACCACCAAGTTAGTTTTGGTGTGGCCCAAGTCTAGGATGCCGTATTTGCCCTCGGGAGGTAATGCACCACTTAAGGAAAGGTAGGAAAGGTCTAAGGTATCGGTGCCCATGTAGCGCGGTTCGATGCCGCTATGCTGAATCTGTTCTAAAAATTCTTTGAATTTATCTTCCTGTAAATAGGTAACCAACACCTTGGAAAAATTTTCAGCGGTACTCAATATGGAATAATCGAATAGGACCAGATCGATATCAAAGGGAATCAAGGATTCCAGCTCAAACTCAAGGGTCTGGTCAATTTTTTTGGGGTTGTTAAAAGGCAACTCTAGTGGGCGGTAGGACACCATGGTGCCTGGAAGTGAGAGCACACATGAGTCAAATGGAATGGGATTATCAGTAAGGAACTTTGCCAGAGCAGCTGATGCAGCTTGATGGTAGGTCAAAACCTCTTCAGCCACCAATGGTACTTCAAAAAAATTAACCAGCTTGAATTCACCAAAACCGCGCTGCACTTGAGCGATCTTTACCGAATAACTGCCTACATCAATACCAAGAACGGTTTGAGCCATTTACTCAACCCTCCAATAGATTTCTTTCCATTGCCGGGAATTGCCCGAGGAGGTGTCTACTACGGTCTTTAATTTGACTTCACTTTCGCCCACGATACCTGTGCCTACAATGGTGTAAATATTACCATCTTCTTTAACCAATTCCTGGAAGCCTTGGGAAGCAGAATTTTGCCCGGTATTCTGCTGGGTTGTGGAGCCCTCCTTGGTAGCAGTCGAGGTCGTAGAGCTGGGCTCGTCGGCATCCTCAGGCCCTAGCCCAAGCACCTCGTTGATGGCCTGTTCCATGGATCCAGTGGCAGGACACATACCGAACACCGCATCGGTAACTTTGGTCAATAATTCTTCATTATCGTCCTTAATGGGTTCCATCCGGGGATTGTTCTCGGAATAGGCGATAATCAAGGCCCTGGCGAGGGGGTCTTTAGATCGACAAATGTATATTTTTTCATCAGAACCGTAAATGGTGACGAATTCCTTTAATTTTTGGAAAACGGCATCGGTCATGCCGGGAATGAGCAATAATTCTTCAAGTGATAATAACTTGGCATTCTTCATGACTGATTTGGCATCGCCCCGCACCACCTCCCGACCCCGCTCCTCGCCACCAGGATCATTGTGCACTTCATCTTTATCGATAAAATCGACAATATTTTGAGCCAATTCCTGGGCACCCCGATAACGATCCTCAAATAGTCCCGAAAAGGCTTCAGATGCCAAAATATGATAGAGCGTGCTCTTAATCCTGTCGTAACTTTTTTGTTTTGGAGAAAGATTATAAAAGATATTGAGGTTAAGCTTGGAGTCTTCCATCTCAACTTCCGCAGAAAAGTCACCCCGGAAATTCAAAAAATCTTTCATGCCTTTTGAATCGATCAGGTTCATTCCTTGTTCAAGAGAGGAGGGTTCTTCACCTCCCTCTCCATCAGTTTCGCCACCAGAATCTGTGCCCCCCTCTTCAGAGGCCTCACTTAGACCCGAGAGCGAGCGGAACAGCGTAGTGTTAATGGGGATCATTTCGTAGAGGGGTTGAATCTGAATATCCCGCCCCATTTTTTTGCTGGCCTCTTTGGCAACCTTTTGTGCCTCTTTGTCGAATTTTAAAATCAATTTACTAAAATTAATTCCCGACTGGGCCAAATAATAGGCCTGGACCCGATCTAACTCATTCATCGCAAGGTTATAGGTAACATTACTGTTATAGGCGAATTCCACCACCAGTCCACTCATCAGAGCCAGACCTGCCAACACCATAAGGAGGGCAACGCCTCGTTGTCGCCTTACAGACTTCATTAAAACTCCATGGGCCCACTCAGGTGAATGGGAGCCAAGGTGGTAAATGTTCTCGCCTGTTCTTCCTCAGGCATAAAAACCTCTACGGTAATCTTGACCGCTCGGGGCAATTTGTTCGCGGAATCGATGGATTTGGTATCCCACTCTCCCTTGAATTCCTTGGTGCCCAAGGGAAGGTATTCAAACCGAATGGAACGGACTTGATCTAATAGGGGATAAGCCCTGCCTCCTTCTTGGGGATTTTTATCAAGTATCGTGGCTTCACGACGCATCAAAATACGCCGATCTGACTCCTCAGGGTCGGAAATTAGATAGTAACTGACCTCAGCCATGTCGGTTTCCTTGGCATTTTTTATATAACGCAAATGGGTGAAACTGGAAAAATCAAGGCGATCTTCCTTGCCTTCAAAAGAAATTTCCCCTTCAAATTTTGCACCTAGCAGGTCTTGAGATTTTACAAAAAAAGCTGAGTTGAGATCTTCGGCCATTTTGGTCAGGGCAAAGGAAACCGAATGATTGTGCTCGTCACGGTTTTCCACCACATCCTTACTATTTACCATCATTGAAGTTGCACCGAACATGGCCAAAGCCATACCCGCCAAAATGGTCACTGCAATCATGACCTCCAAAAGGGTAAAGCCATTCGAAGATGGAGTTTTTTCAAAGTTGGGAGACATGACTAGTCACCTTGATGGATTGTTCTTCACCCAAATCTTCCCAAATAATTCGAACGTTAATTTCTCGAACGGATTCGGCGATTTTCTTCGAAACAATCTTGGCCACATTGGCCTGAGCCGAGGCCGGTGCCTGATTGCTTTCCGAACCAGAATTCTCGCCATCGCCCTCGCCTCCTGCTTCGGCCCCTTCTCCCTCACCACCGGCGATAGGTATTTCAACTTTTCGGACCGTATATTCCCAGCGGTAATCCTCAAAGGGCCCCTCAAAATCACCGGTTTCTTCCACCTTATCGTCGGGGAAGGCCCCCTTGGCCAGACCCTCTTCAATTTCCATCATTTTTTCGGTCATTTTTTCCCGGGCCAGCATAGACGCCACTTGCATGCGTTCCGCACTACCGCTGGCACGGAGGGAATTACCTTGGGCCGTATAAAGACTCACCAAGCCCACGGCCAAGATGGCCAACGCGATCATGATTTCTACTAGGGTAAATCCGGGAGCATGACCTTTCATCAAAATACCTCCCCGGAATCGGTGTCTTTTTGGAATAAACCTTCATCAACTTCTCGGTATTCCGTGCGAATCTTGGCTTTTCCCGTCAAGGGGTTGATTTGTAGGGAATAAAAAGCCTCTTCCCCTTCATCACTTAGATTGATCACCATGGGTTCCGCCCAACCGTTCGGCAAAAAATAGGCGTGCACTATTCCAACCTCTCGGCGTTCAGGAGCATGGAGCACCGAAACATCTTTGATTTTTAATCCACTGGGCAGTTTCACCGGCTTCACCATGACACCCTCTTCAGCCGTGAATGTGGGAGGGGGGACAACTTCACCATCGGCCCCTTCGGCGGCTCCGTCGGCCCCTACCGGTTTATCAATGCCACTTGGTTTTTTTTCATCTTCATCTGTAGAAACAAAAAAGGGTTCCGTACTGGACTCAACCCGGTAGGAGTTTTCCTCGAGATTAAAGGCCAAGCGGTAATATTTATTTTTAATGGCAGCCTCATTATATATGAATTTTATGGTTCCGGCGAGACGGACGGCCTCTTCACGTAACTTAGCGTCATCGCTGGGAAACATGACTGTGGTGCCTAGGGCCATCATGCCACCAATCAATGCCACAACAATCATGATTTCGATCAAGGTCATGCCTGCCGCATGAGTCGCACGTTGGAATGTTTTTTTTGCCATAAAAAAAGGCCCACTTCACCTTAGAAAGTAGGCCTTCTCATTTCAAAGCTTAATGGAAAAACTGAAAAAAAATTATTCGCTGCCTTCAGCCTTTTCATAATTGGTCAGATCGGCGTCAAATTCATCGCCGCCTTCTTCACTGTCGGCTCCATAAGAATTGATCTCAATCTTATTGCCGGCTACCCCGGGGTGATAATAAATGAACTCATTACCCCAACCGTCTTTGGGCATCGACTTGACGTAACCGTCAGAAGGATAATTGTCAGGCACCTTACCCACCGTTGGCTTTTCTACCAATGCAGCTAAACCTTGTTCAGTACTGGGATAAAAACCATGGCGCCGTTTGAATTGCTCCAAGGCCGACTCCACATTATTGATTTGGATCTTGGTAGTTTCTACCTTGGATTCATCCAAATAATCCAAAACGTTTACGGTTACCAAGGCCGCAATCGAGCCGATTATAGCCACCACAACCATGATTTCGATCAAGGTCATACCGGCCTGATTTTTCAACACCTCAGCGGTACGTTTCAAAGACATAGCCAACCTCCATAACCTTAAGGCCTGTTTTCTAGAACGTTCATTCCTTGAAGAACGTTCTAGCCACCTTTTCACAAGAAAAAAGTGGAAATATTAAGAGAAACAACAAGTTACACAATCCATCCCACCTACCACGCGTCACAGCCAAACCAAAATAAAAATTTCGGATCAAAGCCTATTGATTTCATACCCGTGGAAGTGGACGGGTGGCTGGGCTTAGGCCCCCGGCCGCTTCCGCGGACTCTAACTTAATGACCATCCCTACTCTTCTTAAAATCAAATCCATTGAGATCGTACCCACAAAGACGGACGGGTGGCCGGGCTTAGGGTCCCCCGCCGCCCGCAGTTTACGAGGACGGTGGGGGTGCAGACCGGACAGGACCCGGCTGTCTTTGTGGGTACGATCTCAATGGCCACCCCTACTTCGCAATCTGATTCAATTTTAAGATGGGGAGTAAAATGGAAAGCACGATGGCCGATACCACTCCCCCCATGACAACAATCATTAAGGGTTCTAATAAGGTCGTCAAAGTAGATACCTTGGTATCGACTTGTTCCTCATAATTATCGGCCACCCGCTCCAGCATATTTTCTAGGGCTCCGGTCTTTTCGCCGATACGGATCATATGGGTCACCAAAGGAGGAAATTGCCCACTTTTTCGCAAGGGCTCGGCGATAGACTCCCCCTCTTTCACGGAATTTCGGGTGTCTTCGATCACCTCTTCTAATATGACATTATTGACGATGCCTTTGACAATCTCAAGAGCGGGCATCAATTGCACTCCGGAACTGATCAAAGTGGCCAGGGTACGACAGAAACGACCTATGGCGATCATGCGAAACATATCGCCAAAGATAGGCACTCGTAAGGCCATTTTATCAAAGAGGCGCCTTCCCTTCGGGGAATTTTTATACTTTCGCACCCCAAAATAAATACCGATGATCAAAAAGATAACAATGTACCAATAACTTGATAAAAAATTGCTTAGTGTAATTAAAATTTTCGTAGGAAGGGGTAAGGTAGCCTTAGTATCTTCGAAGATCTTGACGATCTTAGGAACCACAAATACCAATAAAAAACCCATGAGAGCCATTCCAACGAGGGCCATGACCAAGGGGTAAGTTAATGCACCCTTGACCTTGCTGTTTAATCGAGCTTGGCTTTCTGTAAAATCAGCCAAGCGGGCCAACACCACGTCGAGGGCACCCGAAAGTTCTCCGGCCTGAACCATATTGAGATATAAAGTGCTAAAAATTTGCGGATAAGCCCGCATGGAATCTGCCAGGCGGGCCCCTTCCTTAACGCGTTCGCGAATTTCTGAGAGGGCCGATTTTAATTTATTATTATCAATTTGTTCGACCAATGCTCCCAGAGCATCTACCAGGGGAACGTTGGCGTTCAACAAGGTACTCAGCTGACGAGTCATATTGGCAACATCGGTGACCTTGACCTTTTCAAGATATTTCTTGAAATCGATGCCGCCGGCCATCGAAATGCCCCTGCCGCTATTTCCGCCTTCAGAAATCTCGGTAGGAAAGATCTTTGACTTTCTTAGCTTGGCTCGAGCCGCTTTGATGTTGTCGGAATCGATGATGCCGGACACTTTCTTCCCTGCAGCATCCATCCCTTTGTAAGAAAAAACAGCCATTGAATGGAATTATTCCCGTGCGACGTCCTCTTGGGTGACGCGAAGCACCTCTTCGATTGAGGTCTCTCCAGTGATTACTTTTTCAGCGGCGACCTCACGCAGCGTCTTCATGCCCGCTTCCATGGCCTGCCGTTTAACCTCGGTGACACCGGCATTCCTCATGATCATACTTCTGACTTGATCACTGATCATCATGATTTCATGAATGCCGGTTCGCCCCTGATAACCGGTATCGAGGCAAGAGGCACAACCCTTGGGCCGATAAAAATAATTTTCAGGTAATCTAGATCGATCCACTCCCAACTGCTCTAACTCAAAGTCACCGGGGACATGCCGTTCTCGACATTCAATACAGATGGTTCGTACCAACCTTTGGGCGATTATTCCGATAACCGAGGACGCCACTAAAAAGGGTTCAACTCCCATATCGATCAGGCGGGTGGCAGCCGAAGCCGAGTCGTTGGTGTGTAAGGTAGAAATAACCAAGTGACCGGTTAATGAGGCCTGAATAGCGATTTCGGCGGTTTCTTTATCCCGGATTTCACCGATCATGACTACGTCGGGATCTTGGCGCAAAATGGACCGCAGTCCAGCGGAAAAGGTCAGTCCGATCTTAGAATTTACCTGGGTTTGATTGATTCCGGGCAGCTGGTATTCCACCGGATCTTCAACAGTGATGATCTTCACATCGGTATTATTGATCTGCGAAAGCATGCCGTAGAGAGTTGTTGTTTTACCGGAACCGGTTGGTCCCGTGACCAGGATAATGCCGTGTTTGTGATGGATGAGGTCTTCCATCTGTTTTAAATAGGTACCGGTCACGCCGATCTGAGACAAATCTAGCAATACCTTGCTCTTGTCCAAGATACGCATAACTACCGACTCGCCAAAACTTGTGGGCAAGGTGGAAACACGAATATCAATGTCTTTTCCTGCCAACTTGATACGAATACGTCCATCTTGGGGAACGCGTTTTTCGGCGATATTCAAATCGGCCATAATCTTAATACGGGATATGACCGAGTTTTGCACCTTCTTGGGCGGATGCATAATGTCATAGAGCACACCGTCGATTCGAAACCGCACCACCAGGTCTTTCTCGAAAGGTTCCACATGAATATCACTAGCTTTTTGCTTTACCGCACGAAATAACAGAGAATTGACCAAGCGAATAATAGGAGCTTCGTCATCAGACTCTAGTAGATCTTGGGTTTCTTCGAGTTCCTGGGAAACCGAATCTAGATTCTCATCGGCCAAATCACTCATAACCGTTCGATCGCCCTCAGAGGTACGATTATAGACCATATTAATGGCATCGGTGATCTGAATAGCGCTCGCAATAACTGGCTGAATCGGCACCCCATATAATAGGCGTAAATCGTCGAGAGCCGCGAGATTGATCGGATCGGCGATGGCCACCTTGATGAAGTCGCTGTTTTTCACCAGCGGGATCAGTTCATTTTTCTTCGCAAAATTGATGGGAACAAGATCTACGGTTTCAGTGGTGATATCATCAGAGTTGATGTGATTCTCATAGGGAATGCCCAATTGAATGCTAATGGCCTTCAGGATGTCTTCTTGCCGCAAAAAACGCAATTGAATCAAGGCCTCTCCCAACTTCAAGCCCTTCTCACGCTGTACTAAAAGGCCCTCTTCTAATTGGGCCTCCGTGAGGCTGGTCTGTTCAAGTAGGATGTTGCCAAGACTTTTATCGAGCATAGAACTTCCTGGGGGTTTTCCCGGTTCGGCTATTTTACACAGGAGACTGGGCCCGGGGCAATAGATTCAACGCGGTTCAAGAGAACTCGGGTCTAATAACTGTCTTCCTCGCGGACTGCTTGATAGAGCTCATCCTGGTGATTCACACTGGAGGTATCACTGGATGGACTATCTTGCACCACGCCCGGATTATCAAAGTTGACCGGAACCAATCGATTAGAACCTTCACCTTGAAAATCCCAATTTTGAATTTGTAATTGCTCGCGGAACTCTAACAGATCGGCTGAGTGGTTGCGAATGGACTGGCGAATAATTTTTTGCTGCCGTTTTCCGTAGTTCTGAGAAATAAACATATTTCTCTCTTCCACTTTCTTCTGCAGAATTTTTAGAAAATCCTTGGTGTCGCGAATGATATAGGGCCGTAAAAACACAAGGATATTCGTCTTTGCCTTGGTGGTACGCTTCTGTTTAAATAGGTGACCCAGGATGGGGATATCTCCTAAAAAGGGCACCTTAGTGGTCGTCATGGTCACCTTATCATCGATCAATCCGCCGATAACGATGGTCTGTTGGTCCTTCGCGGCAACCACGGTTTCTACGGAACGCTTGGTGGTGGACGGCCCGAGGGAGGTCAGCACCACTTCAGAAGCACCGGGAATAACCTGAGTGATTTCTTGGCGTAGTTTGATCTTGACCGTATCACCCTCATTGATCTGTGGAGTCATTTTCAAAGTAATACCCACATTTTCTCGAGTGACGTTAAAGGTGGTATTTCCACCGGGAGTTAAAGTCGTGCCCGTCGGAAAGGGAACTTCCCCCCCAACGATAATCTCGGCTTCTTCGTTGTCTAAGGTCAATAGGTTCGGTGTCGAAAGAATATTGACATTAGTATCGGTCTGCAGGGCATTCAGCACAAACCCAAAGGTGGGGATTTCTAAATTGGTGATGGTACCGTCGGCTTGAGTAATCGGAATGGTTTGCGTGGTTTGGGAAACGACCCCAGCCGCCAAACCGCTCAAGGCCGCGGCGGAAAGACCGGAAGCAGTACCCCCTAAGGAGGAACCGAAACCCAGCGCAGGATTGCCACCGATACTGAAAGTCCCACCACCTTGACCCGAAACTCCCAGGTTTCGATCTTTATCGATGGTCAACTCCATGATCACTACTTCTACATAGACCTGTTTTCGAGGGATATCGAGTTTTCCGATAACCTCATTGGCCAGCGTCTTATAATCTTTGGCCGTGGCAGTGATAATTAAGGCATTGGTATTTTCATCGGCGGCTACTTTGAGCCCACCTTCGAATTGCGCGGTTACCACCTGACCGGCAGCGCCTCGCTGCGCACCCGAACCGGTGCGGCCCGGCACGTTGGCGCCTGAACCCCCAGCTACTCCGCCACGGGTTCCGGTAATGCTGGTTGCCGCCAAGGCGTTTAATACTTCGGCTAATTCTTTGGCATCGGAATGTTTGAGGTAATGCACGTGAATCTTACCGTCAGCACCATCTTCTAACTTACGATCCAGCCGGGCGATCAAATTCTTGACCTTGCTGATGGCTCGCTTGCTGGCGAGAATGATGACCGAATTAGTCCGTTCATCGGGAATGATTTTTGAGAGATACGGCGTTTCATCTAATTCCGGACTTGCCGCCCTTCCTCGAGTTCGACGGGCTCGAGAACTACGACCCGCGGTTTGTTGCTCTTCTTCGTAGAGCTCCGTCACCTTTTGGGCAATGTCTTTTGCCGTGGCGTATTTAAGCGTTACAATCTCGATGGAGTCGGAAGGCCCTTCGGTGTCGAGGTCACCCATGATCTTAAGCAAGCGATCGATATTACTACCCGTATCAGTAATGATCAGTGAATTTGTGGCCGGATACGCAAACAGGTTACCTTGTTTACTCACTAAACCTTTGATTGCATTAGACATTTCAAGGGCGCTGATATTATTCATCTGGACGATCCGGGTGATGAAGGCATCGGTAATCGGGCTATCCTCACGGTAGATGGGCAAGGGTTGTTGCAAGGCATCTTTCATGGGGATAATTTTCACCAAATTGCCCGGCGCCTGTACCACGGTATAACCCAAAACTTCGAGGGCCGACAAAAAGGCCTGATAGGCCTCTTCGACCGTCATCTTCTTTTCGGAAATAATGGTGACTTTTCCACGAATCTTTTGATCTACTAGAAAATTTTTCCCGGTAACCTTTGCAATCTGCTTGATGATTTCGCGAATGTCAGTGTCAACAGCATTGAGATAAAGCCCGTCGCCACCGTCGTCGGATGCTGCGGTTCCCGGTGTAGTGCCCGGTTGACCTGAAGTCGGAGGGCTTACCGGCACCGCTTTGGGGACGTTCAAGGAATCATAACCAGATCCTGAGGTTGGACCAGGTTTACCATTGGTGCTGCCCGATGGTGGATTGCCATTTTGCCCCACGGCAGAACCAAGACCAAAGGAGAAGGTTAAAATTAAAGAAATAAAGAGAAGCGCCGTACGGCGCAGCCAAGGACTCATCACCATCATCTCTCCTACAGAGGGTTGGGAAAACCCGAGGGACGAATCTTCCAATTCCAAGTAAAATCCTAAATCAGAAAACTGCTAAGTAGTTAACAAAACTAGTAGATTTGTAAAAGAAAAAAATCCTCAGGCCTATTGAATGTCGTATTCCAAAGTAGTTTTTTGACCGTTTCTCAGCAGATCGATGGATATCCTTTCGGAATCCTTAAGTGTACTGAAAATCTGCATGCCCTGCTTCATATCGACGGTTTGTCCGTTGATGCGCTCTAATACGTCGTTTCGCCTTAAACCCAACTTGGCAAAAAGCGAGCCACTTCGAATACTTAACAGCTTTAACCCCGACGCCTTGCCGTCCTTAAATTGAGGAACCGCCCGAATTTGGGTGAATAGCTTGTCTAGAGAACTCAGGGCGCTGTCGAGTTCATTTCGATCGACCACAAATTTCCCATCACTCACCTGTTGAATACCATCGGCGGAAGGGGCCTTATTATTGGAGGGAGTTGCGGGGCCCCGATCCATGGCGGACATGGGCCTGCCAGTGCTGACTCCACCACCAAAATCTTCAATGGCAGCGTATTCAAGGCGGCGATTATTCACGAATTCAATTCGGTCCGGCAAAATCTTGACGATCTTGACGCCTGGCGCAAATTGCTTTTCATCCTCAACGGAATATATGTCTTCTCCGCCTTTGCCGGCTGCGATACTTGCGGAGGAGCGCCGGTCCGTGCCGTTGCCTACAGAAACGGTACTGATCAATTTAATAGGCAGGCTTGTTTTGACTGCCGGTCCGTCAAGATTGACTTCCTGAGGCTCTTCAGGCGTGGCTTCAGCCTCTACCTCGATTTCACGGGAATCAAATATATTGCGTTCCATGACCACCCGATATTCTTCGAAACTTACGGGCGCGCCCTCCTTGGCAACCAAGGCGCTCACAGCGGTGGCTTGATATTTTTTCGGTACCCTGATTTTTGCGGCAAGAACGGTGGCCCCAATTTTCGCAAGGAAATAGGTCCCCAGAAAAATGAGAAACAGATAGATGACCCAGGTGTATTTTTTCAGCAAGATGCCCATGATTTCAAATAAAGCCTAACCCCTATTGAGTTTAGGGACGTTTTTTTCTATCAAAAAGTTTTCACCATCATTGGCTAGGCCCCTGTTATTACTATGGAGCCTGAGGAAAGGCCAAGCCTTAACTAACATTATAGGGCCCCAACCCACCTACTGGGTCGCAGAAATTACCTAAAATAAGATTTAAGCACGGGCCTGGGCCGGCAGCATCCCCGAAACCTCGGCCCCGATTTGCTGGTGGTAATTTTGCAGGCTCAACACCGTAAATCCCTTTTTCAACATGGACGCGATGCCCCCTGCCGCTGCATCTGCTGCCGCCATAGTCGTGAAATATGGAATCCCGTATTCCAAGGCCGTACGACGAATGGAATAACTATCTTGAGCGGAGTCCTTGCCTAGGGGTGTATTGATCACCATGGACACTTCACCGTTTTTGAGCAAATCTACGATATGTGGCGATCCCTCTTGAACCTTATTGACCGATTCACATTCTAATCCTTGAGTCTCGAGATAGCTTTGGGTACCTCGGGTCGCCAGGAGTTTAAATCCTAAATCGAGTAATTTTTGAGCGATGGGTTGGGCCATGGTTTTATCGGGATCGTTTACGGAAATAAAAACTTTTCCGCGGAGCGGAAGCAATGTTCCGGCCGCAATTTCCGCTTTGGCGAAGGCCACACCAAAGTCTCGCCCTATCCCCATGACTTCTCCGGTACTTTTCATTTCCGGTCCAAGCAAGGTGTCGACACCGGAAAATTTTTCGAAGGGAAAGACCGCCTCTTTCACGGAAAGATAGGGAGGTACAATGGAACGAGTAAAACCTTGCTTCTTAAGAGAATACCCTGCCATGGCCTTAGCGGCCAATTTCGCCAATGGCTTGCCCACGGCTTTACTAACGAAAGGCACGGTCCGACTCGCCCGAGGATTCACTTCAATAATAAAAATGATGCCGTCTTTCACCGCGAACTGCACATTCATTAGGCCGACCACGCCCAATTCTTTTGCCATGGCAATGGTCTGCCGCTCAATTTCACGCAGGACCTTCGGATTTAGTGAATGTGGTGGCAGGCAACAAGCGCTATCGCCTGAATGAACTCCCGCCTCTTCAATGTGTTCCATAACTCCTGCCACTACGGAGGTTCTTCCGTCAGAAATACAGTCCACATCAATCTCGATCGCCTTTTCTAAAAATTTATCAATGAGGATGGGGTGATCCGTAGAAACCTTGACCGCTTCTTTCATGTAATTGCGTAGGGATTTGTCATCGAAAACAATCTGCATGGCCCGACCGCCTAATACATAGGAAGGCCGCACCACCACGGGGTACCCGATTCTTTTCGCCACCTTTCGGGCTTCGTCCAAGGAGCGAGCCGTT
>JAJFLL010000212.1 GCA_021772695.1 Deltaproteobacteria bacterium | reverse complement strand
TTTCCACCGGAGAGGTCACCGCACTCAATTTTGACCCCAATGGGGAGGCCTCCTTACAATTCGGGGAACTCTCGGGCGCAGAGGAATTTGCCCTCATTTTTTTCGCCGCCAATTCCCAACCTACCCAATTCGGCATTGAGGTCAAATCAGGCACTTTCTCGGAATCGTCCTCACGATTTTTGGCCGCACCCTCCCCTCTCTTGTCCGACTCCGATCCTCAGGACGATGATCCCACCACATTGTTTCACAGCATCCTAAGAGAGGAAGAAGGGCTTATTGGCCAAGCCCTACAGGCCAGTGTTTCCGAAAAGGCCATGGCCACCGGAACCGGCAAGCTCGCCACCATCTCCCAACCGTGGGAGGAACGCTGCGCCGGTGGAGCGGGCATCTTGGTCAAGGTTTTGTCGTCGATGAATAATACGGACCAATACGATTTAGTATGTGCTCGCCGCGTTCAGGCTACGGCACACGCCGACTATTACGTGGAGGAGTCGGCCTTAGACCTTCTCCCCGACTCTTTATTGAATCCAGTCATCGAAGGTTTTGAAAGCAAAATTAATCGACAACGTGAAATTCTCGGTCATGAAAGCGATGTCAATTCCGATGGCCGCTTCGCCGTATGTTTTTGTTCGGGAGTCAATCGCCTGGGCGCCCAAGTGGGCGGATACATTACCGGATTCTTTTTTGGCGCCGATCTGTTTCCCCAATCCTCCCTGCCCGCCAGTAATGAAAAGGAATTACTCTTCATCAGTATTCCCGACCCCGCCGGGCGCTATGGGATTCCCGTGGCTTCAGACTTTTGGGCCAGCAATATTGCGCCTTCCGTTTTGCCCCATGAATATCAACACATGATCAATTATCGTTACAAAGTCTTAGACCATAACATAGGTGCCGAAGAGGGTTGGGCCAATGAAGGCCTCTCCCACCTTCTC
The DNA here is from genome assembly GCA_021772695.1 of Deltaproteobacteria bacterium. Taxonomy (GTDB): domain Bacteria; phylum UBA10199; class UBA10199; order DSSB01; family DSSB01; genus JAJFLL01. Next base: position 8,578 of record JAJFLL010000212.1, on the reverse strand, counting down.
GAAGATTTGCATGCCTTCGATGGCAACCCCCTACCGCAAGCGGGCAAAGAAAACCCCTCTCGGGTGAGTCTGTTTTTAGAGGCACCCGACCAAGCCTCGTTTATCAGCGGCACCACCTTGGCCCAAAGGGGCGGTGCCTATTTGTTCTTCCGCTATCTTTACGAACAAGCAAACCTCAATCGCTTTCCCGAGGCCCAGAGTGGCACCGCCTTGCTTACCAATTTGCTGCAATCGCCTTACAAAGGCGTCAAGAATATTGAAGCAGCCACCGGTTGGTCCTTTCGCAATCTATTATTGGATTTTTACGCCACGGTTCAATTGAGCCAAACGGGCATTACCGAAAATCCCCGCTATAATTTTCATGGCATTGATCTATTCGGGGACCAAAACGATAACCGCGGCACCATTTTGGCAGGAGTTCGCAGCAAGGCCCTGGTTGGCTTTCCCATTCAAGACGGCCTACGTTCTCCCGGCGGTTTGTTTTTTAATTTGCAAGCCGGTGCCATTCAAGGTGCCGGTTCAAAGTTACAATTATTGGCCGACCCCAACATGATTCCCGGAGGGGCCGTCATTAGAATTCACTAGAAAGGTTACTTCTCTTCTCTTCTCTTTTTCCAGGTCCGGCCCCGGGTTTTTCATCAAGCCCGGGGCTTTTCTCTATTACTTTCAACCGAATTCCCCTAAATATCGTATGGTATGGGTATGAAATACCAAAAAGCCATAGGCCTGCTCTGCTTGCTACCATTTCTGGTCGCCTTCAAACACATCCCCCAGGGTGCCACCGAAGGCATTCTCAAGGCTAGCGAACAGGGGCAGCAATTGATCTTCGACCGTAATTACGGAGAGGCTCAGAAACACTTTCATCGCCTATGGCGGGAATACCCTGACTCCCCTTTGGGTACTTTCGGGGTCATGGTGCTTTACAACGCCATCATGTTTGAAAATTATGATTTTTCTTTGGATCAGGCCTTTGCTCAGGCCAGCCATAGCAATGAATTGATCGTCGACAAAATTGTGAAAAATCCCGAAAGCAGCGCATGGGACAACTTCCTTTGCGGGGCCTCAGCGGGTCTGCGAGCTTTTTATCTGATTCGCCAAGACAAGGCCTTGGCCGCACTTGGCCAGGCCAATATCGCCGACAAATGTTTGGCCCGAGCTCGGGAACAAGATCCTAAATTTCCCGATGTCTTATTGGGTCAAGGCATGTCGTTATTTTGGCGTTCTGTATTCACCCAATCCTTCGGAAAAATTCTGCCATTTTTCAAAGACCAACGGCCTGAAGGTATCGCCATGATGAAGCAAGCGGTGACCGAAAGTATTTTGGCCGGAGACTTGTCTCGAGTTTCATTGATGTTTGTCTATTTAAACGACCGGAAAAATCGGGCTGGATTATTATTGGCCAATGAACTGGTGCAGAAATATCCAAAAAACCTGATCGCAAAATTGCACCAAGGGCGTTTTCTCCTCGCCACCGGCCAAACCCGCAAGTCCCTCGATATTTTTGAACAGATCTATCGGCAAGATCCCAAAATTACGGTGACCTGGTTTTTTCAGGGCCAGGCCTATCAGCGCCTGGGACAAAAAGATAAGTCCAAAGCAGCGTACGAAACCTTCCTCAAACACCACCGCAATCCCGCCTGGCAGGCCTATGCCCATTACAATTTAGGGATGATGGCCTTACAGGCCAAAGATAGGAAGGAGGCCATAAAGCAGTTTAAGGCGGGCCATAAGGCATACGGGTCCTATAAACCCAATCTAAAGATGATCCTGCAACTCAGAGAAGATCGCACGTAGGTAAATTCCCCACGATACTCCTTGGGGATGAGCTGAGTATCCCCTTGACTTTCTTGAAAAATCTCGCTTACCTTGCCTAAGGTTCCCACTCGGAAATAGGAGAGTGTTCTTGGGTCTTAAAATCGTTCATAAAAGCGATCTCAGTCGAAAAAAACACCATGCCAAAATTGCCTTGGTACTCTCCGGCGGCGCCGTTTCCGGTGGCGCCTTCAAGGCTGGCGGACTAAAAGCCTTTAACGATTTTCTCGTCAACCGCAAGGTCACGGACTTCGACATGTACGTGGGCATCTCTGCCGGTGGTCTATTAGCGGTACCCTTGGCCGGTGGAATCGGTCCCGAAGAAATCATCAAAAGCATCGACGGCACCTCTGAAATCTTTGGCCAGCTCTCCCCCCTAGAAATTTATTATCCCAATTGGCGTGAAATGCTTATGCGCCCCATGGACTACCTGTTCCGTCGTTTTGCCTACTTTCCCGGGGTACTGCTCGATATCTTACAAGCCCTTCCCAATATCGGTGACCGGTTAAAGGAAGGCATGATCAAATTTTTGAAAGATCCCAGTTATTCCAACTATGAAAAAATGATCAAACCCTTAGCCGGGGCCTTATCTTCCCAACGAGATGCCCCCACGATTCTCAGTGCCCTGCCTACGGGTTTTTTCGATAACAAACCCTTAGAGCATTACCTGCGCGACAACATGAAGCACAACAACATGAGCAATCATTTTAAGGTGATCAAGCGGGTGCGCGGTAAAGACCTCTACATTTGTGCCGCAGAGTTAGATAGCGGAGACCGGGCCATCTTCGGATGGGACGAAAAAAATGACATCACCATCAGTCAAGCCGTCATGGCATCGACGGCCATGCCGGGATTCTACAAACCCGCACGAATCAAAGGCGTCGACTATATCGATGGCGGAGTGCAAAAAACCGCCAATATTGACTTGGCCATTCAAAAGGGCGCCGAACTCATCATTTGTTACAACCCGTTTCGACCCCTCAAAAATATCGTCAACGTCAATTACCACCGCGAAAAAAATGCCTACATCACCAAGGACAAACGCATTTCAGATAACGGCATCTTCGGTGTCTTCAACCAAGTTTTTCGCACCCTGTACCATAGCCGCCTGAGCTATGCGATCCAACGCTACGAACAAGACAAGAATTTTAAAGGCGACATCATCTTGATCGAGCCCACCGAAGACGACACCACTTTTTTCCAAATGAATCCCTTCGCATTCTGGACCCGTGCCCGGGCCGCCAAATCAGGGTTCCAATCGGTGCAGCGGAGCATCGATAAACATTTTGACCAACTAAAGGCCATCTTGGGTGCCTACGGCATTGAGATGACCAAAGACGTGGTCAATCAAGACGAAGCCAAAATGCAACGGGCTGTGGGCGATGACGAAGAAATTCTCGAGGTCTTAGAAGATGAAGGCGCTTCGAGCAAGGGGCGCCTGAGAGTGATTTCCGGCGGCCGCCGGCAGCGCAAATAAAAAGGCCCCACCCTTTCGGGTGAGGCACTAAAATCATCTCAAAATTTATATTCGCTTAATTCATACCGGGAATGTCGATGGCGGGAACTTTACCACCGGGCTTTTCCGTCGGTTTCTCCGTGGGCTTCTCCACAGGCTTGGCAGGAGTTTTCCCTCCACCGGCAGGCGGCGTATAGTTCCTGGGCCGATCCACCTTACCTGAATAGCCCTCGGGACGTTCCAGGTCGAAATCGGTTTTATCGACACCCTTAGTACGGCCGGCGTAACCATTGTAATAATCCACGGACAGCTTGGTGTACTTGTAGGCATCGTGATTGAGTTCCAAGGCACTTTCGCCCGAACCTTTTTGCACCTTAAATTCGTCTTTGGCAGCATCCACATCTTTTTGGGCCGCCGTCTTCGCCTCACCTGCAGGCATGTCGGCCACGGCCTTTTCCCATTGGGTCAGCAAGGTCTTGGCAGACATGTATTCCACCTGGGCAAACAAGCCCTTGGATTTGGCTTCATCCACCAAGGCCTTCATCTTAGCCTGCTTTTTCTCTTCACCACCGAATACACTGGCGGCGGCTTTCGAAGTATCCTTCAAATCGGTTTCATAAATGGCCTTGACCCGGTCACGGGCCGCGGCAATGTTACTTTTGTGGCCGGCAAATTGCTTGGCTAAGTCTGCAGGAGTGGACTTGGTAGGTGCACCGGGATTGACACCATCGGGCTTGGGCCCAGTAGGAGCCTTCCCATCGGCGGGTGTTTTCCCATCGGGACCGGTACCCTCGGGTTTATCGAGGTGACCCATGTGGACTTTACCGGAGTCACCGGAGTAAGTAGAACCACTCCAGGTCTTGGCACTGAAGAGCGGCATGATGTTGATACCAAATTGCAAAGAAGATCCGGCTGGCGCAAAGGGTTGAGAAAAAGTTCCCTGAGTTGCCGTTTCGATATCTCCCGTACCGCCCCAGACTTTATTAAATCCAAATCTCACATTGACGATGTCGCGCCAGATGCCGACCCGTGCGGCCAGACCCGTATTAAAACCGGCCGAATCGGTGGGATAGGCTTGGGCATTCAAGTTATATACCGTGCCCGATTCACCGTCGCAAAAACCTTCGCCGTCCATTTCACAGTCGGAACTCATGAAGGTTGGTCCTAGGTAGGTTTCGATGCCCACGCTCAACCATTCGGGAACGGCTCGCCAATGCAATCCAGCAACTGCACCGATGGTATGCATATTTAATGCACTGGTTCCCGGATCGAGATCATAGGAAGGGTTTTCATATTGGTAGCGCAAACCGGCGCTAGCATAAAAGGCGTTGTCTTGGGCGAAGGGAAATTTGATGCGAAGATCAAGGCCCGTGCTGATACCGGAATGGTCGGAATAAATTCCCTTACCATTACTAAAATCATAAAAGGAGGGTCCGATAAAAAATTCGGCGTGGTATTTGTCGGGGTCGACCCACTCTTCGGCATAGGGGCGATTGAGAACATAAGAGTCCGCATCGGGACTGATCTCAGGCTGTTTTTCCGCCTCTTTACCTTTTGCTTCTCCTTTGGCTGAAGCTTGAACGTCGAGCTTTACTTCGGCGTCAGCTTTCGCTTCGGGAGTGGTAACCGGTGGCGTGGGTTGATCGACACTTTTTGGACGAGTGGCAGATGCGCTCATGGACTAACCTCCGCAAACTGAAACCCCTTGGGGAATCATGAGTCAAAACACAAAACGAGTTTTAATTAGTTAAGCGGGATGGTTATCCGTAACGAAAGGGGGGCTGCCGCGAATCATTTGGGTCTTTCCGCAAACCAGCCCCGGTTGTGCCCCCGCTTATCTACCCATTTTATCGGCGCTACCAATATTTGTTGCTAATTTTGACGCATCGGGGGGCAGGAGAGCCCTGTTAGGACTCAAAACCTCATCTGAAAAAATATAGGCATTTGGCTTCAAGCCCGCTATTTTTCAGGACCTACAGAGGTGGTGCCTCAAGTCCTCTAGGGATTAATGCGGGATGTCAATGGCCGGTACCGAGCTGCCTTTTTTCTCATCTTTTTTATCGGACTTCTTTTCGGGCTTGGCTTCGGGCTTTTTTTCCTCAGATTTCTCAGTGGGCTTTTTGGGCTTTGATTTATCTTTGGAAGGCGTTCGAGAAGATTTCTGAACAAGACCCTCAGGACGCTCCATGTCAAAGGCCGTTTTATCGACGCTCTTAGTTTTTTTGGCGTAATCATTGTAATAATCGACGGCCATTTTGGCATATTTATAAGTGCTGTGATTCAGTTCCATGGCACTGTCTTGACCATCTTTCTTCACGGAGAATTCCGCCTTGGCTGCCGTTAATTCCTTTTGGGCATTGGCCTTGTCATCGCCTTCCGGCATCGCACCAATGGTCTTTTCCCATCGAGTTAATAGGGTTTTGGCCGCAGCATATTCCAGTTGGGCGAATTCACCCTTGGTCTTGGCCTCTTCCACTAGCTCTTTCATCTTGGCTTGTTTCCCCGCTTCTCCTCCAAAGACACTGGCAGGGGCCCGACGGGTGTCCTTTAGATCGGTAACGTAGATGGCCTTGACTCGATCACGGGCAGAACTGATATTCGTCTTGTGGCCTGCGAATTGGGTGGCCAACTCGGCAGGAGTTGCCGCCTTCGGGCCTTCAGGCATGGTAGCCGCGGGTTTTGGAGCTACAGCCTTTTTCTCTTCAGCATCGCTTTTTTCCGGAACCTTGGTTTCAGTCTGGGATTTTTTCGATTGGTAGGTGGATTTATGCCAAGTCTTCTTACTGAAGAGCGGCGCAAAGTTTATGCCCACTTGAACGTTAAATTCTCCAGGTGAAAAGGGCTGAGAGTACGTCCCTTGGGTAGCGGTCTCAATATCTACGCCGCCGCCCCAGGTCTTACCACCGCCAAGGCGGAAATTGACGATATCGCGCCATACTCCAACTCTAAGCGCCGCTCCAGTATGCACCCCGGTAGTTTTCACCGGATTGGCCTGAGCATTTAAATTGAATACCGTTCCCGATTCGCCGTCACAAAATCCCTCTTCATCGGTGTTGCATTGGGAGCGCATGATATTGGGTCCTAAAAACACCTCCGCGCCGAGTGACAACCACTCTGGAACCGCCCGCCATGCGATACCACCGGTCAGACCGATGGTGTGCATATTGAGGTGGCTTTCGCCAGGATTGAGATCAAAACTTTGCTTGTTATGCTGGTAGCGGAGTCCGGCAGATCCATAAAAGGCATTATTTTTTCCGAAGGGAAATTTGATACGTAGGTCGACTCCCAGACTTAGGCCTTTATGATCGGTGGTCACCTTTTTTCCGTTATTTAAGGTGGTCCAGGCCTGACCCACAAAAAATTCGGCGTGATACTTATCGGGATCCACCCATTCTTGGGCGTAAGGACGAGTTAAGAGGTGGGAGGTGGCGGCATCGTCTTTTTTCTTCGCTTGGTCCTTTCCCTTGGACTTAACGTCGGCTTTTCCTTGGGCGCTGATTTCGCCTTTGGTTTCTAATTTACCGGCATCCTCAGCGGTTTTCACCGGTGGAACGGGTTGTTCAGTAACAGTGGTAGGTCGTGTGGTAGACGCGCTCATGATAAACCTCCTCAAACAATAAACCCCTCGGGTCATGAGTACTAAAAACGTAAATTTTTATTAAATGAAGCGGGAAGGGAATCTTAAAAGAAGATTCATAAGGAACTGGGAAGATTCAAAGAATTCGAATTTCCACACACGTCCCCAATAATGTGCCCCCGCCCATCTATGCTAGTTATCGGCAAAGGCAAGAATTGTTGCTACTTTTGACAGAATTGAGGGCAGAAGCCCACCTGGCTTCTGCCCTCTTTCGAAAAATTATTCGCCTTCAGGGGATGGCGGCGGAGAGACTTCAGGGGGCGTCGGCGGTGTACTGGGACCACGACCGGTTTCCCGTTCCGCACTCGGAGGTGTTGGCCTGGTGCCTGTATCGCTGCTGGAGCTTTCTCGGCGAACGATGGGATTGGTAAAATCTAACTCGATGCGTTCGCCAGAGGTGCTGCGATTAAATTGGCGCACTACCGATTGGGCTCGAGAAAAGGCCCGGCGCACCATACGCTGCAAGCGATTTCGCTCTTGCCGCATTTGATTGATGGTTCGTTGGGCGGTAGATAAATCACTACCCCGTAAACCCAATCGTTCCCGGCTAGCCTGAGTGATTAATTCTTGTATTTCACCATAGGCACGCACGGTTTGTCGCACCTCTGAAATGACGTCTAAGGCCAATACCCTTCTCCTATCGTCGGCGGCACTACCGCGGGCTGCGGTAAATTGGGAATAGGCGCTTTGACTCGCTTCGGCGTGGCGACGCACTTCGGCGGCATAGCCGCTTTCTCCGCGAATCGTCTCTAAATGTTGAGAGATTAGCTCCAAACCCTGAACGGAGGGAGCTGGGGCGGGAGTAACGGTAACAGTCTCGGAGGTCTGAGCACCGGTGCTTTCTGTTGCGGCATCACTACCCTCTTCGCTGTCCACACCGGTATCCGCTTGGCCATCATCCGCGGCCTCTGGGGTCTCCTCTTCCTCGGTAGCAGCCCGGCGTGATCCTTCTCCCGTAATCAAACGCACGATACCCATGACATCCGTATTTAAAGATATTTGCACCCAGGGAATATTGAGGCCAAAGGCCGGGCTATCGGGTTGGGTGGCCAAATCTACGGTGGGATTGAGTCCGGAATGGACCCCGCCACGAACCGCCAGGCCGATGGCGCCGTGCAATACGGAAAGACCTAATTCACCGCCCAAGGTCACTCCCCAAGAATCGACGGGATAAAGCTGGGCATTGCGGTCGAATAATAGTCCGCAGGCTAGCCCATCTTCACAAAAATCGGCTCCCACATGGGTGGCACCGATTTCCACACCTGCGGTGATGCGGAAATTATCATCAAATAAACTTAAACCGAGTCGACCATTGACTCCGACGGTCTGGGCATTAAAGGCACTAGTGGAGCCTAGTCCCAGATCGTGTTCACCCCAGGCAAAGGTGCCGATCACATTGGCCTGGGCCAGGAACATGTCCCCAAAAGGCACTTCCAAGCCACCTTCGAGGCGTAAATGGGGACCACCGTGGTCCAAACCGGAATTATTGGATAAATCAAACCAAGTATATCCCCCTTCCAAATGGATGCGAGGTCGCAATCCTGAGGAAGACGAGGATTCTGCAGCCACAGGGGTGTCTGTGCTGGCTTCTGCCTCTGGAGCCGCCGCAGCGGTCGTGTCAGCAGATTCGGCAGGAGGCGCAGAAACTTCGGGCTCTGTGGTTTCGGGACTGA
>JAJFLL010000211.1 GCA_021772695.1 Deltaproteobacteria bacterium | reverse complement strand
GCAAGAGATCCACCTGATTTTTTAAAATATACCAATAGGCATATGTAGAAAGTTGGTTGCCACGGGCCGGATCAAAACGTTCGACGGCCTCTAACAAGCCCTCGCGACCGGCCTGGTCTAAATCCCGCAGGCTGATACCCGGACGCCTCTTGCCGCGAGACAGGCTACGAATCCAAGGTTCGTAGATGCGGATCAACAAATCTCCCGCACGACGTTGTCCCATTTGATACCTAAGTGCTAATTCTACGCGAAGTTCTTGAGAGGTATTTTTGATGGGTTTGGTCAAGTGTAAATCTTGCAATGATAAATCTCGAAAGGCCGAATGGGCTTCATACCATTGCCGATTCTGTTGCCGCAGGTCTCTCCATTGCGACTCTAGTTTCTTGGCACGATGGGCTCGCCACAGCTCTGGTTCCCCAAAGGGTCTGAGCGGTTCCCAATCGTAGGCCACCGCCAAACGAATTAGGGCAGCCAGACGATTTTCCGTCATCCCCATGGCAGTGGCTGTTTGGGTAAAATCTCCATCTTGTTCTGCTAAGATTCGTCTGATGCGTTCCCAACGAGGTTGATACCGTTCGATGCGCGAGGCCCTTAATTGGACCCGGCGTATTCTCGCCAAAAATAATTCGTCGCCCCAACGATGCAGAGGATGCCCCATCGGGGCCACGGCGGCAGGGTCTCCATTGCGTCCTAAACTCGATTGCAATTGTTTGTTCATGGTTTCGTGGGAAATGCCAAGCAGGCTAGCGGCCTGGCGACGATTTCCTTTGCTCTGGCTTAGGGCCTCGTTGAGCAGATCCCAACGCAGGGAATGGCGCAAGCCATGAAATGCCGCCATGCCCGATGGACTCAGAGAGTATTGAGACAGATCGTTGGCTTTAATCTTACCCCTAGTTTGAAAGCCTTGCAGCAAGGCCGTCAATTGCCGGCTCAACATGCCCGTCCCTCGAAGGATCTGCTGGAAGTTTAGCCTTCTACCCGCCGAGCCCAACAACCATAAAACACGATCGCCACGGGAACGATTGAGGGAGGATTCCGTCACGATTCGCAGCAAGGGAGCCGATTCCACTTCTAGAATATGCCTGAGGGTGCTTTGCACCACCCTCGCCTCAGAAGTCAGGGACTGCAAAACAGACAAGCGAAAGGTTTCATGATTACCTTCCCGAAGCAATTGCAGTAGGCGACGATCCGTGGGTCGCGCGCGGCTCAAGGCACACAAGATAATTCGACGGTAATAGGGATCGATAGAATCGGTACCGTCTAGGGCCGTAATCTCTTCTAAAAATCGCCCGTAGGTTCCTTGAGTAATCCCCAAATTTTTACTGGCTTGTTTGATATCACCGACGGCATCGATTAGGGCTCGGGTGTATTCCATCCACCGACGCCTCCGGGCCCGTCGTTTCCCCGCTTGGGTAAATCGCTCTACCCAAACTCTCAAGGGGGATTGTGGAAAGTTTCCAGCTTCCACGGTCTGTATGGCGCGATAAATTACGGTCGGACTTAGCCCAAGTAACCGGGAGGCGGCCAAAATATTTCCTCCACTGCTCTCTAAGGCCCCGGCTATTTCTCGAAACTGTTTGGCGCGGTCCTGTCGTTGCCGTTCCGGAGCCAGACGCTCTAGCCAACGCCGAATCGGATTGGCATCGGGCGCCAGCTCACGTGCCTGAGACAAACGATAATGAAGGGTACTTTCCGAAATGCCCAATTGCCGGGCGGCGCCCTTCAATTGCCCGCCGCTAGCCTCCAAGGCCACGGCCATCTGATTCCACTGTTCTATTTGCCGCCTCTGCTGACCTTGAGGAGAAAAATATTCCAGCCAAGAAAGTAAGGCCTCGGGTTGTTCGACCTTGGCTTGATTAAGACGGTTGCGAAAGGTTTTCTCAGAGACTCCCAGAGATTCAGCAGCAGCGCGGACCTCCCCGCCGGAACGATCGAGGGCCCGAGACATGGCCTCATATTGTTCGGCCCGGTTTAATTCTAAAAATTCACGAGGGCGTCCCAAGGAAAAATGATGAAGACCCTCAGCGGCACGTGACTCCCTCACGGCGGTCCTAGGGTTTCGAGTTAAAGAAACAGAAGCCTGAGCCCATTGAGCTTCCCTAGGAAATCGCGGGGAAGGCTCGGCAGGCCTTGATGCCCTCCATGGACTCATGGATGCCCTACCGAGGTGCAATACCCGACCGGCCACGTTGAAATGCACCCAAGTCACCGCCGACTGCAACCACCAGGTTCGACTATCGACGGTTTCCCCGTGCCAACCCAATGCCGTCTCGAGTCCCCGAGAACTCAAGATACCCAAGGCCATGCCGCTTTGTTGAAAAAGCCCATGCCAACGAGGCGTGGCCCCGACCCTGCGGTACATCCACGTGGCGCCCGCACCAAAAAGCCTTAAGGCGCCCAAGGTCAAGAAGCTCGCCTGCACCTCTTGCCGCAAGGCTTGGGATTCAAACGACATGGGCCGACCCAGTAATCCGTCCAAGAGACGATGGTGCAGCGGAAAGGTGGCGGCCTCAGCGGCAAAGGCCAAGGAAAAACTAATGGGGGTCGTTAGGCGGCCCATGCCGGATCGTAGCAATTGCAAGTGACTGAGGCCGCGCGCGATCTGAAAAGTATTGGCGGCCATGACCATGGCACCCAATGCGGCCGGATCCATGGCCATCTGAATGAATTGTTCGGCTAGGGATTCCACCTGCCAAGTATTGAATTCTCCGCGCAAGGCTTGGAGACCCCGTTGGGCCCGGGGCATGGTGGGGGCAGCGGCGGAAAAATATTCGGCGGCGGAAGAGGCCTCTCCATGGCGCAGGGCCTCTTGACCCAAGTGCATGAGATCTGCTCCACTCAGAATTGCCTCTGGATCTTCAGGGTCCGATGTGGCCGAAGGTGATCCAAGATACTGGAGCGGAGTCGATAAAAATGTGGATGGAATCCTGCGAATCATGCCGGGTCAGGGCGGTGCCCCCGCGCTGCACCCCGGGTTTGAGGTTTCATAGAATTAAGATAGCTTTCCATCGGCCTTAGAACACGGGGGTTGCTTCCTTATCCCCAAGAGACATCCCCTCCTAAGCCTTGAAAATTCATCTTATTTTTCCCTATTGCCAGATCGGTCCCCATTGTTTAACCCTGAAGTTATGAAGCAAACACCAGCCTATCAAGGCAGTTCCGAATACGTGGCCTCTGAGGCCCTCAAACAAGTGGTCAATGTGGCTCTGAGTATTGGGCGGCCTCTTTTGCTCAAGGGAGAACCGGGGACGGGAAAAACCTTATTGGCCCATTCCATCGCCAAGTCCATCGGGCGGCCCCTGATTCGGTGGAACATCAAGTCCACCACCAAGGCCATCGACGGCCTGTACTTCTACGATACGGTGCAGCGTCTCAACGACAGTCGTTTTGGCGATGGTGACGTCTCGGACATCAAACGCTATATCAAGATGGGAAAATTAGGAGAGGCCTTCCTGGCCACCGAGCCGGTGGTCTTGTTGATCGACGAAATCGACAAGGCCGATCTGGAATTTCCTAACGATCTTTTGGCGGAACTCGATGAAATGCGCTTCTTTATTCCCGAGACCGATCAAGAGATCTCTGCACTACACCGCCCCATGATGGTGATCACCTCGAATTCCGAGAAAGAATTGCCCGACGCCTTTTTACGCCGCTGCGTCTTTCATTTCATTGAATTTCCCGACAAAAATTTGATGGAACAAATCGTGAATGTGCATTTTCCCAAGATCGAATCCCGTTTGTTGCAAGCGGCCATCGAAAGATTTTATCAAATTCGCGCTCAAGATCATTTGAAAAAGCCGCCCTCCACCTCAGAGCTCATCGATTGGTTGCAGGCCCTCTTGGCCATGGGTCTCGATGCCAAGGCCTTGGCTCGAGAAACACCTTTTTTGGGCTGTCTGCTTAAAAGCGAACAGGACTTAGGCCCGGTGGCGGCACGCACTCGAAGTCTTTAATCATGTTACTCACCTTTCTCTATACCTTACGAAGCCTGAAGGTTCCCGTGGGCACCCAGGAATGGCTCTACCTCATGGATGCCTTGACTCAAGACCTGGCCGAATCTTCCTTAGATCAATTTTATACGGTGTCGCGGGCCATCTTGGTGAAGTCGGAATCCCATTACGACGCCTTCGACCAGGCCTTCCTCGCCTGTTTTCGCGGCCTCGATGTGGATTTTAATTTGAAGAAAGAACTCTTGGATTGGTTAAACCGCATCGTCGACCCAGCCATGCGCCCCCAATTGCCAGAGGGCTTGAAGGCCTTGGATCTTGAGGAGCTGCGAAAAAAGTTTTTGGAACGCCTCAAGGAACAAACGGAAGCCCATCACGGAGGCAATCACTGGATCGGCACCGGCGGCACCTCCCCCTTCGGCCATTCCGGCGCCCACCCCTCGGGCATTCGCATCGGCGGCCCCGGTGGCGGTCGTTCCGCTATGCAAGTGGCCGAAGAAAGACGCTTTCGAAATTACCGTCACGATCGTATCTTAGACACTCGCCAATTAAAGGTGGCCCTGAAACGTCTGCGCCGGCTCGATAATCAGGGCGTTCCCGATGAATTAAATTTAGAGAAGACCATCAAAGCCACCTGTCGCAATGCGGGAGATATCGATCTGGTTTTTGAACCGCCGCGCAAAAACCAAGCGGAACTGATTTTGGTCATGGATGTGGGTGGTTCCATGGATCCCTACGCCCACATGATGGAATCCCTTTTTTCGGCCGCCCATGCCTCGAGCCATTTTAAGGCCTTTGAACACTATTATTTTCACAATTGTATCTACAAGAAGTTGTATACGGATGCCTGGCAACGGCAGCATATTTCTATTGATGAAATTTTTCGAAAATTTCGCAGTAGCTTTCACCTGATTATCGTTGGCGATGCCTGCATGAACCCTTACGAACTCTTCGCACCCAATGGCTCCATCGATTATTGGGAAAATCACCGGGAACCGGGCATCGAATGCCTCAGAAAATTAAAAAATCATTTTCCGTCCATCATCTGGCTGAATCCGGAACCGCAGGAATATTGGCCGGCCCACCCGACCATCAGGGCCATCGGTGAAATCATTCAAATGTACCCCTTGAGCGTCGCCGGTCTGAGTAGCGCCGTAGACGACTTAAGGAAGGGGCCGGTCCCCGTCGCTAGACGCATGGCCTAATAGACTAACAGCATTTATCCTTATGGATTTCTAGACCTGCCATTTCGTCGGCGGTGGGCACATCCACCGGCACCTTTTGAAAGTACACCGAGCCGGACTTGCCGCAACAACACACTTCTTCGCCCTTTTTATAACAAAGACAAGACAAGGGTACCGTTTGGCCCAAGCGATCTCTTACCGCCCAAGCCACCTCACCCAGTTCTAATTGTAATTGCAGTTCTATTTTCATCGCTTCCTCCTTAATCGTAATTTTACGATTTATAAACCCGCCACTAAAACCTGCCATTTCTTCAAATTGGCCCGATTCACCCCGTAGCAAACGGCGGGACCTTGAGGTTCTTCCCAGAGAAATCCCGCCTCTTTCAACACCTTGAGGTGTTGGGAAATGGTGGATTGGGCCAAATCTAATTTTTTAGAAAATTCCCCACAAAAACAGCATTTTTCAGAGTTAATATACTTGAGAATCTGCACCCGTACCGGATGGGCCAAGGCCTTGGCACCCTGCCACAATACCCCCAGGGCCTCTTCGCTATTCAAGTAGCGTTCCCAAGGGGACAGGTGTTTGGCTTCAGTGGAAAGCTCCGTGGTGACCATTCCCCTATTATCGTTATTTTACGATTATAGTCAAGTGAAGAGCCTTGCGGCCATGTCAAAACGGTGGTGAAGAACAGATCTGCCTGTAAAGTCGCGGCCAATTGACAAAAGGTAGTAAAAATACTACTTTTTAAAAATGGATTTTGCCACCCAAGTCCGCCGATGGAGAAACCAACGTGGCCTGACCCAAGCCGCCCTGGCTGAGGCGGCCGGAATACCCCGACCCAATTTAATAAATATTGAATTGGGAAAAAGGGATTGCACCATCCATACCCTAAGACGATTAGCCTCGGCCTTGGAAATTACCCCGGGAACCTTACTGGAAGAAGCACCTACCCCAATACCTCCCCTCGATCGTTTTGAAATGGATCAGATTGCCGGGTCCTTCTGGAAAGACAAACCTAAACTTCCTCAGAAATTAAGAATGGTTAGAGAAAAACTTTTTCCTACTATTGCCCCCATTCTTCGAGCAGCCGGAAAAAAAGGACTTACCATCAAGTCGATGGGGAAGGCATGGGATTACCAACAAACAGCTATTGATTTTTTGGGTAAAGAGAATTTCAACCACTTAATTCGCCGAATCACTAAATATGCCGCGAGTCAAGGTAACACTCATGAAGATTAAAGAATTAGAACAATTTTTTGAAAAGCTCGCCCTAAAAATTACGACTCCCGTTCAGATATACCTAACTGGGGGTATTGCTGCTCTGTATTGGGGAGGGAGGCGTCCCACCGTTGACCTGGATTTCGCCCTACAGGCCGATGCCAATTGGGACGAAATATCTAAAATATTAATTGAACAGGGTGAAAGGGAAGGTATTCCCCTGGAGTTCACAGAGGATATTAGTCGCTGGGGCATGGTAGGTTTTGGTGATTTTAAAAAGGGTGCGAAGCTTTTCAAACAATGGGGTGAATTTCAAGTTTACTTTCTTGATCCCATAATTTGGTCAGTAGGAAAAATGAATCGTTATACTGGTGACGATATCGCAGACATGGTTGCGGTATTTAAGAAGCAAAAGATTGATGCCAAAAAAGCCATTCAAATATGGTCACAAGCCTTTTTGGAAAGCCCCCGTTCCACCGAGTTGGGACTTTTCAAGAAAAAAGTATTGGATTTTTTATCCCATTCAGGCCCCAAAATTTGGGGGCCGTCCTTTGATTCAAAGAAATCAGCCCTAAAATTTTGTCAGCTTATTTCCAGACATTAATCACAGATGCCGTTCAAAGAAATGTGACAAGTCGTAATTAGGGGTTGGTGTCTTCCAATCCGATACAGTGATAGCCGTAAACCACAAAGGTATTGGTAATAGGATTTAAGGTCGTGAAAGTTAGCCTTTGGGTATCGGCCCAGGTTTCCGTGACCGAATAACTGTCGCCAAAGTTCTCGATGGCAAAGGCATGACACACGGGAGGAATACTATAGGGTTTGGCAAAATTGACCTCACAAACCTCCCAATTTTCTGTACTGGGCGTCGTAACTTTAAACCGGCCTGCTGTGTCATTGCCGACGAACTCGGTAATTCTGCTTTCCTCGGTGCAGGGTCCGCTGAGAGTGGTTTGGGGTCCACTGGTGACGAGGTGATTTTCCAAAAAGACGTCTTCCATAAAGTAGTTCATGCCGGTCCAAAGGTTATCGGCGGATAAAATATCAGCGCCCGTTCCCGCCGGGCCTTCAGGCCCTTGGATGCCTTGCGGTCCCATCAACCCCTGGGGGCCTTGAGGACCCTGCGCACCTTGGGGGCCTACACTGCCGACCGGACCTACCTCACCTTGTGGCCCCTGAGGGCCTTGGTTATTCTGATAAAGCGGAGAGGTCTTGGACCCCACAAAACCGGCAGCGTTACCGTTGGCGGCATTCTCCTGGGCGAAGCCGTCTCCCACAAAATCACTGCTGCCACAGGAAACCATAAAACTTAAGCCAAAGACGAATAGGGTTGTTTTTAAAATGATGCGCATAGATTCCTCTCTTAACCAGAAATTACCGACAAGGATACGTTCCCAAAATTTCCATTCTGGTGAAAACCCTAACGATAATATCCAAATTTTAATTGAGTGCCCCGGAAATGAGCCAAGGGCCTAACTGATTTGGCAACAAATGGGAATAGTTCATTTCACCCTTGGAAATGGCTTAGTTCCACACCGTGGGAGGTTAGGCATTGGGGATTTCGGCCTTAAAAAACCAGGAGTAGAGCACAGGACATAAGACCAAGGTCAAGACAGTGGCAAATAACAGCCCCGCCATCAGAGTCACCGCCATGGGCCGCCAAAAATCCCCACCTTGAATGGCCAAGGGAACCAAACTGATGATCGTCGTGGTAGCCGTCATGATGATCGGCCTAAGCCGTTGCAGTGCCGCCTGCACCACCGACTCGTAGACCGGTTGCCCCCCTGCCCGCTCGATCTCGATGCGATCGATGAGCATGATGGCATTATTCACAATAATCCCAAGAAGACTGATCATGCCCACCATGGCCATGAAACCGAAGGCCGACCAGGTGACCAACAGTCCCGGGGTAATCCCCACCATCATCAATGGCAAAGTCAAAAGAATGATACCCACTCGCCGAATAGAATTGAACTGAAACATCAGGATCAAGATCAGGGCCATCATGGCAAAGGGCAAGGGTGCGGTAATTTTTTTCTGGGCCTTGGAGGACTCTTCAATCTCACCACCATATTCGACGAAATATCCTACGGGCCAAGCCTGACTCTCAGTGAGTTTTTTGATCTTGGGTTGCAGTTCGGCCAGGGCAGCGCTCGCATACCGGCCTTTCACATCGGCCTTGATGGTCATGGTGCGCACCTGATTGCGCCGGCGAATGTCGGAGGGTTCCCAAGTGATATCGGTTTGGGCCACCTGCATCAAGGGCACGCTGATATTGTCGTTATAAGAGTAGACATTGAGTCCAGAGATCTTACCCAAATCGTCGCGGTAGTCCTCTTGGGAACGGATCACGATAGGAATGACCTCCTTACCTTCCCGGTATTGGGTAGATTCGAGACCCGAATAGGTGGTTTGCAAACTTAGGGCGATCTCTTGGGAGGTCAGCCCAGCCCGCTTGGCTCGATCCTGGCTGACTAAAATATTAAGTTTCTTAGACCATTCGCCCCAGTTGTCGTGGATGGAGGTCATGCCGGGAACGCTTTCCATCTCGGCCTCAATCTTGTCGCGCAGCACATAAAGCTCTTCCATATTTCGACCGGTAAGCCGAAGCTGAATGGGATAACCCACTGGAGGGCCCATCTCTAATTTATAGACACGGGGCCTGGCATCGGGAAAGTTGTCGTTGATGTGGGTCTTGATCTTATCGATGGTCGCATCGACGGCATCGGGATCTTTGAGATTGACGATCAAAAAACCAAAATTATTGTAATTTTGTTCAGGACTCAAGGCCAAGTACCATCGAGGCCCACCGGTACCAATAAAGCTGCCGACCGAATCCACCTGAGGATCCTTCAGGATCCAGCTCTCGAGGGTTTTGACCGATTGGGAGGTGGTGCTGATATCGGTACCGTAAGGTAACCAAAAATCCACTAAAACAACTTCTCGCGAATTGGGCGGAAAAAATATTTTCGGCACCCAACGAAAGCCCACGAGGGAAAGCACAAATAAACCCATGATGATGAAGAGAAATTTATTTCGTTCTTTTAGGGCCCAGAGCAGTAATTTTTTATAGTTTCGATACAGACCCGAATCAAAACTTTGTTCTTGGGCCTGAGGTTTTAAAAAGTAAAAACTAAGCAAGGGCATCATGGTCAAGGATAAGATCCAGGAACATATCAAAGTAATCGTCACCACGATAAAAAGGGACTGAACGTACTCACTGGCGGAACCTTCCGCTAAAATCAGCGGAGAAAAAGCTGCGACGGTTGTCAGGGTGGCCGCCATTAAGGGAACGGCCAACTCTTTGACGGCACCCACACAGGCCTGAAGGCGATCCTCGCCATTACCCAGGCGAACCAAGATATTTTCTGTGACCACCACGCCGTTGTCCACCAACATGCCAAGTGCAATGATCAGGGCCGCAATAGAAATACTGTGCAGTTTCACACCGAAGAAGGGCATGAAGGCCAAACACATCAACATGGCCATGGGCACAAGGGCACCCACGATCATACCCATGCGAAAACCGGCAAAGACTAGCACCACCACCAAGACAAAAAAGATGGCCTCGAGCAGATTGATGCTAAAATCACTGATGCTACGTTCAACGAAGGTGGGTGAATAAACCAACCACTCAAAATCGAGCCCCACGGGCAACTTGTCTTGAATCTCGTCCAGACGGTCCTTGATTTCTTGCCCCATGGTAATGATGTTGAAGCCCGAGCGCATGGCCACGGCGATCACTACAGATTGGCGGCCATTCATATAGGTACTCGGCGCCTCAGGCTCCTTATAGCCTCGAGTCACCGTGGCGATATCCTTGAGGTAAACCCCACCCGCTTTTCCCGGTAAGCGCAGCACCGTATTTTTCAGTTCTTCGACGGAATGAAATTCACCGGTGGATTCAATGACCACTCGGTCCGGTCCCACTTGAACATCTCCACTGGGTTGGATGGCATTTTGCGTGGCCAGAATTTGGCTAACCTGCTGGGGATTGCCACCGTATTCAGCCAGTCGCGCATTACTAAATTCCACATAGATGCGTTCCGGTTGAATGCCGTAGATTTGCACCTTGCCCACGCTCTCGATACGTTTGAGTTCATCACGAACCCGTTCCGACAAATCTTTGAGTTCACGGTAAGAAAATCCGTCTGAGGTTATGGCAAAGACCACCCCGAAGACATCACCGAACTCGTCGTTGACCATGGATGGCATAACCCCTTCGGGCAGATAGGGCTGGGCATCAGAAACCTTATCGCGCAGCCGTTGCCATAGGGGCCCCACATCGGGGTAGCTGTCTAATAGATTGACCTTGATGATGGAGATCCCGGCCAAGGATTCCGATTCGATATAATCGATCTCGGACATCTCCCGGATTTTCTCTTCAAGCTTGTCGGTGACCAATTCTTCGACCTTTTGGGGCGATGCACCGGGAAATTGCGTCACTACTACTGCGGTACGAATGGTAAATTCGGGGTCTTCGAGTTTGGATATCTTTTTAAAAGACATCAGCCCGGCCAAAAAAAGCAGTACTAATAGTACGATAACGGTCCGGTTATTTTTGATGGCCCAGGCACCGAGATTCATAGACTTTTTTCCACCTCAAGCATGGGTTCTACTTTCATCCCTTCTTCAAGACGATGCACACCACGTGTGACGACGGTCTGTCCGGCCTCGAGTCCGGAACGAATGACCAATCCCTTGGATTCTAATATACCCACCACGATTATCTGTTTATGCACTTCATGGGTCTTGGGGTCATAGACCCAGACATAGCGTTCTTGGCCTTCTCCCACGACCACTTGAGGAGGCACCAAGAGGCGCCCGCCGGTCTCACCGTCGGTGAAAGTAAAGGTGACATCGGCGGCCATGCCCGGCCGCACCCGGGAATCCGTGGTGATCAAGAGCAATTTCACGGGATAAGTGGTGGTTTCGGTTGGGGTGCGTCCCACTTCGATGACCTTGGCCTCGAAAATCTTATCGGCAAGGGTTTCAAACTTGATCTGAGCGGGCATCCCTGTTTCGATAAAACTGACCAGGCCTTCTGGCACTCCGATTTGCACACGGATTTCTTCACCAGAGACCATGCGGGCAATTTCTTGACCGGCATTGACCGTTTCATAAACTTCAGAGGTCTTGGCGGTAATTTCACCGTCCACCTCGGCTCTCAATGTGGTGTATTCCAATTGCTGTTCCGACAACGACAAATCTTTTTGGGCAGCGTCTGTGTGGGCGCGACCGGACCGGTATTGAGCCAAGGCTGCGTCTAGTTCCGCAGCAGAGGAACTCCCCGCCTCATAGAGTTTTCGCACCCGCTCGTAATCACTTTTGGCTTGTTGTAATTTGGCTTGGGCATCCACTAAGGCCGCTTTTTTTTGACTCACTACCAATTCGGCATCCTTGG
>JAJFLL010000022.1 GCA_021772695.1 Deltaproteobacteria bacterium | reverse complement strand
AAGGCCATCAAACAGTCTATGCTGGAGGTATTGGAAAAACCCCCTGAGGAATAAACCATGGGCTATCTAATATTGCTGGTTTTGGGTCTGGTGGGACTCCTGTTATTGTTGTTCTGGTTTCAACGACGGGACCGTAGTTATCGCAAGAAGGGCGTTGCCGAGACCATGGACCAGCAATTGAGAGACCGTATCGACCAAGAGACCAAAGACGCTATGCGTCGAAAGAGTAAATTTGAAGAAATATTGAAAAAGCGTGGAAATTAAAAAGGTAATTGCTCTGCAGGACCGGCATTGCTATAAGGGATTTCCCGTATGTCAGCTAAAAAAAAGGCTTCCGCCCAAAAAATTAAACTATGCCGGGTACCGGGATGTAACAACCAATCCACGACGATGGCCTATTGCCGCCTGTGCTATCTAAAGAATTGGAAGAAAATCCGCACGGATCGCAAGAAAAAGGCCACCAAGAATCTCAACAAATATATTGATAATATCATGCGGAACAGCAAGCAGGAGGCCGTCAAAAGCCTACAGAAAAACCTGCAAAATGAGGTGAATTTTGAGCGCTCTCTCGAAGATTTAGCACCTCATGATTCCGCCCGCGAAGTCATTACCGATTTGGGCTGCCGAGAAGATCTAGATATTATGATCGACTCCATTAGGATTGACGAAGATTTCTAACGGCCATAATAGCCTGTCTTTAACCCCAATTCATTGCTTTAACCTGAAGATCAAAGCCAATGGCATTAGTAGTTAAAAAATTTGGTGGCACCTCTGTCGGTACCGTTGAGAAGATTCAATTGGTGGCCCAAAGAGTGATTGCGCAGCAACAGCAGGGGGACCAAGTGGTGGTGGTCGTATCGGCCATGGCCGGTGAGACCAACCGCCTGGTGGGCTTGAGCCATGCCATCACTAAGACCCCTGAGGGTCGAGAATACGACGTATTGGTCTCCACCGGGGAACAGGTCACCATATCTTTATTGTCCTTGGCCATTCAAAATATGGGCGGCAAGGCCATCAGTTTTTTGGGTCATCAGGTCAAGATTTTGACCGATGAAGCCCACAGCAAGGCCCGGATCCTATCCATCGAGGGAGAACGCATTCACCAGGAACTTGGCCAGGGGAAGGTGGTCGTGGTAGCCGGGTTTCAAGGGGTGGACCGGCAAGGCAATTTGACCACCCTAGGTCGCGGTGGCAGTGATACCACCGCCGTAGCCCTGGCAGCCGCCCTCAAGGCCGATATTTGCGAAATTTTTACTGATGTCGACGGGGTTTACACCACCGATCCCAATATGGTGCCCCATGCCAAGAAGATTGACCGAATTTCCTATGATGAGATGTTAGAAATGGCATCTACTGGCGCCAAGGTATTGCAAATTCGCTCCGTAGAAATGGCCGCAAAATACCAAGTCCCTTTAGAAGTTCGGTGTACCTTTAATGATAACCCGGGTACCTTAGTAACTCAGGAGGAAGCCCAAATGGAAAGCCGCATGGTCACAGGCGTAAGTTATGACCGAAATGAGGCAAAAATTGCCGTCCGGGAAGTCCCTGATAAACCGGGTATCGCTAGCAAGATATTTACACCCGTATCAGAGGCCAATATTAATGTAGATATGATCGTTCAGAATGTCAGTTCTAAGGGGCATACCGACCTGACTTTTACCGTTCCAAAATCAGAATTACAGCAGTCCTTAAAAATTGTCGAACCCATCGCAAAGGCCATTGGGGCCAAACAGGTCGAGACCAGTACCGAAATCGCCAAAGTTTCTGTCATCGGTCTAGGCATGCGGTCCCACGCCGGGATCGCCGCTAAAATGTTTGAGACTTTGGCTCAGGACAACATCAATGTGCAAATGATCTCCACTTCTGAAATCAAAATTTCCATTATTATTGATGAAAAGTACCTTGAACTCGCCGTGCGCATCCTGCACGATGCCTTTGAACTGGGGAACTAACCCCACAATCTTTTGAGATTCCCAGCATGAAGCCCCCAAGAAAAAAAATAAGCCTCTATGATACCACCCTTAGGGACGGATCCCAGGGAGAAGAAATCGCTTTTACCCTAGAGGACAAACTCCTGATCACCGAACGCCTCGATGAACTCGGGATCCACTATATTGAAGCCGGTTGGCCTGGTTCCAATCCGAAGGACCTCGAATACTTTCGTCGCATCAAAAAGGTGCGGTTGAAAAACAGTCGGATTGCCGCTTTCGGTTCCACCTGCCACCCCAAAAAAACTCCCGGGCGGGATCCTAATTTAAAAGCCCTCTTGGCGGCCGATACCCCGGTAGTGACCATCTTTGGAAAGAGTTGGGATTTTCATGCGAAAGTCGCTTTGCATGTCTCGTTGAAACGAAATCTGGAGTTGATTTACCAGTCGGTGCAATTCTTAAAGAAGCGGGTTGATGAGGTGGTTTACGATGCCGAGCATTTCTTTGATGGATTTAAAACCAATCCAACCTATGCCAAAGAGACTCTTTCGGCTGCTCTCGAGGGAGGAGCCGATTATCTCGTCTTGTGCGATACGAACGGCGGTGCACTGCCCGATGAAGTAGAAGAAATCTTTCAGGAGCTCAATCGAGATCTTCCTGCCACCTATGGCATTCATTGTCATAATGATTGTGAGTTGGGGGTGGCCAATTCCCTTGCGGCTGTGAGGGCAGGGGCTCGGCAGGTACACGGTACCATCAATGGTATCGGAGAGAGATGCGGCAATGCGAATTTGGTTTCCATATTACCCAATTTGCAATTGAAGATGGGGATGCCCATTATTCCCGCCAAACAGATGAAACGGCTCAAAGAGGTCTCACATTATGTCTATGAGATGACCAATCAGACGCCGCGAAACAACCAGGCTTACGTAGGAAGATCTGCCTTTGCCCATAAGGGTGGTATTCATGTCTCTGCCGTGGCCCGTAACCCAAAGACCTATGAGCATATCGAGCCTTCCCAGGTGGGCAATCACCGTAGGGTTTTGGTCAGCGATCTTTCGGGGGCCAGTAACGTGTTGGCCAAGGCCCAAGAGTTCGGCATCAAGCTCAATAAAAAGGATCCCCTCGTCAAACAATTGGTTCAGGATCTTAAAAATTTAGAGAATCAAGGCTTTCAATTCGAAGGCGCGGAAGCCAGTTTCGAAATTCTGATGCGGAAGGCGAAGCGACAATACCGTCCTTTCTTTCGTCTGATCGGCTTTCGGGTGCTCGACGAAAAATTGACCCATGATGCCCCGGCCCATGCGGAAGCCACCATTCAAGTTGAGGTGGATGGCATCAAAGAACATACGGCTGCAGCCGGTAATGGACCGGTCAATGCCCTCGATAATGCACTACGCAAGGCCTTAGAGAGATTTTTCCCCAGCCTCCAAGATGTCAAACTCATCGACTATAAGGTACGCGTTTTACCGAGCGGCTCTGGTACTTCTTCCCAAGTACGGGTCTTGATCGAGTCCACCGACGGCAAACGCAAATGGGGCACCGTTGGAGTCAGTGAAAATATCATCCAAGCCAGCTGGATGGCCTTAGTAGATTCTTTAGAATTTAAACTACTCAAAGACGGTTTAGCTCGCCGCCGTTAGACGATGGTATCCCGCACAACTTTTATCAGACTTCGCTCCGATATGGGAGAGGTGACTCCCAATCGCAACCGATCGCTGTTAGTGGCTACCGTGGGCACTGTCTTGGCTCTAGTGGCCATGTGGCGGGATGTTCCGCGCCCACTTCGCCAAGCACCTCCATGGCCAAGCTTAAACCATTCTCAACTTACCGGCCCGATTCGTCGGGTCCTGGGAATGAAAATTCCCCTCAATACGGCGCGTGTTTCCGACCTGACCGCCTTGCCTGGCATTGGTCTGGGAAAGGCGAGGGGGATCGTGACCTATCGTCAGAGCCAGGGGCCCTTCACCTCCCTGGAAGACCTCCAAGGGGTACCAGGTATCGGTAAGGCCACCTTGGATAAGATCAGACCCTTTCTGAATTTAGAGCCCACGGGTAATAACTGAGCAACTTTACAGGGGTTTTGAGCCGATAGCCTTCTATAACGGGGCAATGGGATTTGGTGCCTCCACGCACTCCATGGCGCGGCGCACAAAAAATGCTTTATTCACGGGTGTTTACATTGATACTCGAAGACGATATGCTTCAAAGGCGCTCTGGGCGGGACTTACCCGCCTCTGGACTTCATTAAGGAGATAGTTATGAAAAGCCTATTAAGGTTCTTCCTATTTATAATTGTGTTGGGCCTTTCGGCTCCCACTTGGGCAGCCACCCCCTGGTCCTCTTGGGTTGGGCCTAAAATAACCAATACCTTCCAAGTGGGCGAAAAAACCGCGCCTATTTTTATTCCCGGGGATTTTAGCGCCTACGAATTTTTGGGCGGAGATCCCATTGATGCGTCGGTGCCTGCCAACGGTCGTTTTGTCATTGGGGCCAAAAACCTCAATAAATGGGAAGAGGCCGGTCCTAATACCTTTTTTGATACCAACTTTATTCATTCCGGTGCCATGACCTGGCAGGTGCTCCACGGTAATTTCGATGGTAATGGCACTGACGATATTATCGTGATCTCCTTAGGTCTAGTTCATTTCAAGGTTTGCTATGATTATAACGGACAAAGCTGTGTGGGTGGTGAAGCCTCGGTAAGAGCGCTCAAAGACTCCACGGTTTCCCCCGATGAACCCAAAAATCAGCTGCATCCCGTCTTTGGTCGGGTTGCCGATCTCAACGGCGACGGTAAAGACGATCTGGCCTTGATTACTTGGGATCACCTCGAAGCCAACCAGGGCGATTACATCTTCTTTCCTGGCACCGGCACCGGTGGCGCAAGTCCCTTTGGAGCCTTTAAATCCGTACGGCTCGATAAGATGACACCTTTTTCCATCGCCGTGGCCGATTTTAATAAAGATAATAAACTCGATGTGGCCATTGGGTCCACGTTTCATGGCAGTGGTAATCCAGGGATTGTTTCCATATTGCTCAATCAAAACCCGGGTCCTGATATCCATGCCTTCAACGCCGCCGAAGACATGGCCAATCAATATAAGAATTGTACCATCCCCTTTGGCCTTGAGGCCCAAGATGCCAACGGCGATGGCTTCAGCGATTTGGTCATGACCTGCATGTTGCAAATCATTCAGGAAGGGCAGGTCGCGAAACGCACCGGTGGTCCAGTCATCATCCTGAAAAACCTCGCTGCGGGTGGTAAAACTTTTAATGTGGAACAAACCATAACCCGCACCGGTGAACCCGGTCTCAATTACCCCACCCGCACCGCCGTCGGTGACGTCGACAGTGATGGTAAATACGATTTGGCCGTGGCCGAATGGGGTGGAAAAGCCGTCCGAGTCTACCATGGTAGCGATACCTTTAAGGTAGACCTCGATACGGTTCGGGTCTTGGATTCTAAGCCCTATCCTCCCATGTTTATTCAGTATCAAGATGAAAACCAAGACGGACGCTTAGACATCATCTTGACGGCAAATAGTTTTGGAAATGCCACTCGCAATAATATCAAGTATACCAGTGACGCTTTAGACGTGAGCCACGTGAGCCAATATCCCGGCTTGGTGGGAAATATTTGTGTGAAGCGTGATACTATTCCCAGGGACTCTGCGGATAGTGCCATCTGGGTAGTCCAACGGGATCAGTTAGAAGTGGCTCCTTTAGAAAAAGCTGAGTCTGCCGCCAGGGTGATGAATACATCGGATTCTTTTCAAGAAACCCGGACTCTTGGCACTTCAGACTATGCCCTGCGCGGGGCTTACGTATCCGAAAAAGCCGATACGCGGCTGGGTGGAACTTCCATTACCGATGCGGTACCGCAATTATGTGATGGTATTTTGGTCTACTTAAACTTCGATCCAGAAGTCACCTTCGGTGATGTGGACTGTAATAGCAGCACCATCAGTTTTCAATGTAAGGCCAATGGTGGCAATGAAATTACTAGCTGTGAAGTGAGCTCTCCTGATGCCACTTTAGAGGTAGTGACCACCCCGGCTGCACCCAGTTGGGAAGGCGCGGTTAAAGTCCCCGGTGACAAGAAAAAGTTCACTGTTCAAGTAATCGCAAAAGACAACGGTGGTGGTACCTATACCGGTACCTTGAATGTGGATTTGGAAAATTGCCCGGTTCCCGGAACCGCGAATTGTCCAGTCGACACGGTAAAATCCACCGTTTGGCCTCGGGAGCCCTTCTCGCTTTGCGTGCCTCCTGAAATGGCTGATAAAGCGGTAACCTTTGGATCCACCATTGAGTGGGAACAAGTTGCTGGTCCTGACCTATTAGGCATTGGTGATGATAAAGCCTTTACCTATAAAGGTATCAGCGCCGAAGGTCCTTGTATCACCGGCGCCTTCGAATTAGGACCCACTGCTTTCCAAAAGGAAGAGTTTAAGTTCAACTACGTTGTCAAAAACGTCGGTGGACAAGACCTGAAATGCCCCGCGGAATTGGTTAAGCTTCAAGCGCAAGCCGAAGGTAGTGGACTAGGTAGTTGTTCATTACAACGTGGTTCGAATGCTGCAAATTCTGGAAATATAATTCTCGGATTTTTATTCCTGATGAGTTTATTTCTCGGGAAGCGAGTTTACGCCAAGGTAGGTCGCCAAGGCTAAATCCACGAAAGCATTGTACAGGTTATTTTTAACCCGCGTTTTCTGATTTTCTGAAAACGCGGGTTTTTTTGTACGTTTTTACGGAAATCCCTAGTTAAAAAAAATATAAATCAAGCAAAAAATACCAGGATCACATTGAAAATTTTACTTATTTTTTGTTTGACACACCCCTGTACCACGTTTAGACTCCGCCGGAAGTACAACCCCTTGGGTCGACCTATGGTCTGAGGGATAATGCTGTTTTGGAAATCTTCTAAAACTATTGGTATAGGGGCTTTCCAAAAGGACTTGGAATAAAGCTACAAACACCAAAGTTAAATTTAGTGTCGAACCTTATCCTGGAAAGGGGATAGAAGTATGATGATCAAACGTCTCAAATCCATTAGCCTGGCGCTAGGGATGATGGCGTGCTTAGCGGCTCCGGCCACTTCGCAGGCTGCCCTATCGAACGGCTTCTCTTCAATACTCTTCAATCCTGCTATATCCAACAACACCGACCTTTTTACGGTCTATCGGGCGCCTAACATTGCCCGTGGTGGTTGGAATGCAGGGTTCTACTTAGATTGGGCTCGTAATCCCATCGAAGTGGGCGCCCCTCCAGGGGTCCGTCAAGCGGGTATCGTTGATAACTCCATCACCGGTAACTTCTACGGAACCTACGGTATCACCGATTGGTTGTCCGTGGGCGTCGATATTCCAGTCATTTTCTGGAATGACGTGAATCCTGTTGTCGCTTACGGCAATCCTGCCGTTTTCGTTGACAACACCTTCACGACCTTCGATCCCCAAACCAACTTGGGTGATATTCGAATCGAGTTTAAATTCCGTCTTCGTGACAACGAAGATCGACTATTGGGTATCGCTTTGATCCCCTTTGTTTATCTTCCTTCTGGTCCTTCCTCAGTGTTCGCCGGTAACGGTGGCCTCAGTGGTGGTGCCTTGGTTGTCATCGATTTCAATATCCATGAACGGGTAAAATTGGCTTTAAACCTTGGCTTCCGTGCCAATGGTAAAGTTGACCTGAATAACGTGAAATTCGGTAATCAATTACTCGTTAGCTTGGGTATTTCGATTAAAATTATTGAGCGCTTATCGTTCATCGCTGAAGGTCAGATGGATCCTATCCTTCGTGACTTCTTCGATAACGAAGTGCAAGTGCCTGCCGAAGCCCGCGGTGGTTTCCGTATTAAGTTGACCGACAACTTCAACTTAAACGTTGGTGGTGGTGCCGGTCTAACCATCGGTATCAAATCCCCCGATTGGCGAGCCTTCTTGGGCTTGAACTACAATTGGGCTCCCGCTCCGTGCCCGGCTTGCGAAGCTCCGCCTGAAGTCGAAGCGCGAAAAATCACCATCGATCAGATGGTTCACTTCGCTTTTGACCGTGCGGTCATCCGGCCTCAATCGTATCCTATCCTCGATGACGTTGCCTCTATCATCAAGTCTAACTTGAACAGTATCAGCAATGTGCTGATCGAAGGGCATACCGACTCGATCGGATCCGATAACTACAATATGCGACTCTCTGAGCGTCGTGCCAATTCTGTCCGCAATTACCTGACCAACAAACAGGTGCCTGCCGGCATTCTTGACACCGCTGGTTTTGGCGAATCTCGTCCGATCGCCACAAACACCACGGCCGAAGGTCGTGCAAAGAATCGTCGCGTGGAATTCAAGGTGAATTCCAAGTAAGAATTCGGGACGAGGTTCTTTATCTTGAGGCCCAACGCCCCTGGCGTTGGGCCTTTTTTTATGACTTCAAAACCCGTATCAAAAATGAATAGTGACCAATGGTGGAATACCCCGGTTCAATTTGCCAAGGGGGTGGGTCCCAGATTAAGCCCCTTATTGGCCAAATTAGAGATCTTCACTTTTGAAGATTTGATATATCATCTGCCATTTCGGTATTTAGACCGCCGGGAGATCGACTCATTAAACCACTTAACGGTTAGTAAAACCTCCGTGGCCTTGGCCGAAGTTGCCGCCGCTGGTGAAGTTACCATCGGCCGAAGAGGTAAAAGAATTTTCGAGGTCATTTTTACCGATGGCAAGGGTCATCTGTTGGCCAAGTGGTTTAGATATAACAGGGCCTATCATCTCAAACGTTTTCAAAAAGGTAAGAAATTCTTATTATTCGGGGAGACAACACTCTACCGAGGTAACTGGCAGATGGTTCATCCAGAAGTACATTTGATGTCGGAATTCGCCGATGAAAATAATGTGGATGAAATTTTAGGCTATTTACCTATCTATCGCAGTACCGAAGGGCTGCAACAACGTACCTTACATCGGATCATCCATGGCCTCTTGCCTGAATTACAGGACCATGCCGAAGAGACCCTACCTCAAGAGATTATCTCTCATTACCACTACCCGAGCCGCCATGAATCTCTGTTTTCTCTTCATCAACCGCCCAGGAATGCGATTCATTCCGAGTTAGAAAGGCATGGTAGCGTTTGGCATCATAGACTCGCCTATGAGGAGTTTTTTTACCTTCAATTAGGCCTAGGATTAAAAAGGCGACAATTTATTGAAAAACAGGGTTTTGCCCATCTGCCTAAAATAAAACTGCGAAATCGGTTTTTAAAGAATCTGCCTTTTGAGCTCACACAAAGTCAGATGAAATCCATCGATACCATCTCCCAAAAAATGACTTTACCCCAACCCATGAATGTCTTGCTGCAGGGTGATGTGGGAAGTGGCAAGACCATGGTGGGAATGGTCGCTGCCTTGTTGGCCATTGAAAATAACCATCAAGCTGCCATCATGGCCCCTACGGAAATATTAGCGGAACAACATGCCAAGGTATTTCAACGTCATTTTTCTCCATTAGAGGTTCCGGTCCGACTATTAACGGCCTCGACCCCCTCGAAAA
>JAJFLL010000210.1 GCA_021772695.1 Deltaproteobacteria bacterium | reverse complement strand
TCTTCGATGCGTTTCAATTCTTCGGGCTCTAAAGATTTATGGTGGGAAAAATCAAAACGCAAACGCTGGGGTGCCACTAAAGAACCGGCCTGTTTGACGTGATCGCCCAGAACCTGGCGAAGCGCCGCGTGCAATAGATGGGTTGCCGTATGGTTGAGCCGAGTGGGATTGCGAGTTTCGGATTGAACCTTCAGTTGCACTTCGTCACCGAGCTTTACTTCACCCTGTTCGACTTGAACCCGGTGAGCGATTAATCCGGGAGCGGGAATTTGAGTATCCTTGACTCGGCCCAAAAAACCGGGTGCTGATAGCGTACCCTGGTCGCCTACCTGCCCCCCGCTCTCGCCGTAGAAGGGAGAATGCTGGGTATAAACTTCAATTTCTGAACCTGTTGCGGCAGATGGAATCTCCTTACCATCCTTGACTAGGGCGATCACCTGCGAGCGACAGTCTAAAGTTTGGTGTCCCAAAAACTCAGTGGTCTTGCCTTCCGCAGATAATTGCTGATGAACCTCTTGCCGTTGCTTTTCTCCGCTACCCTTCCATGCAGCCCGAGCCTTAGTCCGTTGCTCGGTCATCAATTTTTCAAAGCCGTCTTGATCCACGCGGATTCCGGCCTCCTCAGCAATGTTGTCGCTAAGATCGAGGGGAAATCCGTAAGTATCGTATAGTTTAAAGACTACATCACCGGAGAGCACCTTGCCTTTGGACTCTTTTACCCGGGCGATTTCCCCTTCGATGATTTCGAGGCCCTTTTCTAAAGTTTGCAAGAAGCGTTGCTCCTCCGCCTTGATGACTTCTTCGATGAATTTGGCGTGTTGAGGTAGTTCGGGATACACCGGGCCCATTTGCTCGATGACCAGGGGGGCAATGCGATAAAAGAAAGCTTCGTTTAGTCCTAGCAGCCTGCCGTGCCGCATAGCCCGGCGCATCACTCGACGCAGTACATAACCGCGCCCCTCATTGGCCGGCAGCACACCGTCGCCCACCAAAAAAGTAGTGGCCCGAATGTGGTCCGCCACCACCCTCATGGAGATATCGGCGGACTCTTCTTGCCCGTAGGTTTTGCCGGAAAGCTCGGCAATAAATTGCAATAATGGTTGAAAGAGGTCGGTATCGTAATTGCTATGCACCCCTTGGACGACGCAGGCCAAACGCTCTAGGCCCATTCCCGTATCGACGCTGGGTTTGGGCAGTGGGTTTAACGTGCCGTCAGCGGCTCGATCGAATTGCATGAAGACCAAATTCCAAATCTCCATGAAGCGATTGCCATCGAAATCTTCATCACCTGCACAGTAGTCTTTGCCGAATTTGGCACCATGATCGTAGTGGATTTCTGTGCAAGGCCCGCAGGGACCCGTGTCGCCCATGCTCCAAAAATTGGTGGCTTTGCCCATGCGGATGATTCGTTCATGAGGTACATCGCTCAATTTTTTCCATAAGGCCTCGGCTTCATCGTCTTCGTCGAAGACGGTTACCCAAAGGCGAGACTTGTCGATTTTAAGAATTTCCGTGAGATATTCCCAGGCAAAGGCGATGGCGTCTTTTTTAAAATAATCTCCGAAACTGAAATTCCCCAGCATCTCGAAAAAAGTATGGTGCCTGGCGGTGCGGCCTACGTTTTCTAAATCATTGTGTTTGCCCGAGACCCTGAGGCATTTTTGTGAGGTGGTGGCCCGGCGGGTGCCTAAATCTTCCTGGCCGGTAAAGACGTTTTTAAAGGGAACCATGCCTGCATTGGTGAAAAACAGGGTGGGATCTTTTTCGGGGATGAGAGAAGCGGATTTGATGCGCCGGTGCTGCTTGGACTCAAAATAGCCCAAAAAGGATTCCCGGATTTCGAAGGATTTCATCATGGCCCTAGCCTAGCATAGGGCCCCGGCACGGCAAATACACAATTAAATATGGATCAGCATCAATTTGTGACAACCGGAATTGAGCGGGTGGCCGGGCTTAGGGCCCCCCGCCGCCCGCATAACGAGGACGGTGGGGGTGCAGACCGGACTTAGACCCGATCCATTTTCCAATAACAAACTTTTAGACGGAGACAACCCTTAGGCGCGCTTTTTCTTGGCACCGTCGTCGCCCTCTTTGACCTCTTTCAAGGCAGGGGCAGTAACCAAGCCGTAATGTTCTCGGAGTTTAGCTTCGATCTCGGCGGCGATCTTGGGATTGGTTTTTAAGAATTCTTTGGCATTTTCTCGGCCCTGACCGATGCGGTCTTTGCCGTAACTAAACCACGAACCGGTTTTCTCGATGATATCGCTATCGGCTGCCAAATCTAAGACATCACCTTCGCGCGACACGCCTTCTCCATACATGAGATCGAATTCCACCTGTTTGAAGGGAGGGGCCATTTTATTTTTCACCACCTTGACCCTGGTACGATTGCCCAAGATCTGGTCGCCTTGTTTGATGGATCCGATACGACGGATATCGAGACGAATCGAGGCGTAAAATTTAAGGGCGTTGCCACCGGTGGTGGTTTCGGGATTGCCGAACATAACACCGATCTTCATGCGGATCTGATTGATGAAGATCAGCAAGGTATGGGATTTATTGATCAAGGCGGTGAGTTTTCGCAAGGCCTGAGACATCAAGCGGGCCTGGGCCCCCATTTGGGCATCACCCATTTCACCCTCTAATTCATTGCGCGGCACCAAGGCGGCCACGGAATCGACCACCACCACATCTACGGCGTTGGAACGCACTAAGGCCTCGGCGATCTCAAGGGCCTGTTCCCCGGAGTCCGGTTGACTCAACAATAAATCCTCGGTCTTGACCCCCAATTTTTTTGCGTATTGCACATCGAGGGCATGCTCTGCATCGATGATGGCGCAGATGCCGCCTTTTTTCTGGGCCTCGGCAATGGCTTGCAGGGCCAAGGTGGTCTTACCGGAGGATTCCGGACCATAAACTTCAGCGATACGGCCGCGGGGAAACCCCCCAATGCCCAATGCGATGTCGAGGCTGATGGAACCGGTGGAAATGACCTGATGGGGATCCATATGAGTGCCGCCATCGGCGCCCAAGCGCATGATCGCACCCTTACCAAATTGTTTTTCGATTCCACTGAGTGTTAGGGCAATGGCTTTTTCTTTTTCGGACATATTTATTCTCCTCGAGGCTGGGGGGATATTCCCTTTTAGTTTGTCCTGCGACTTTGTCAACATGCAATTCCCCTTCCGTCAGCAAGAATGGAAGTCTCAAAAGACAAGTCTTGAGATGATTTGGGGTCGCAGCTTTTATCCACAGGCTAAGCAAAGGTCATGCCACCAAAATAAAGTGAATTTATAGGGCAAGGGGACCTTGAAAAGGCTAAAGAATTTGCCACCAAGCCGAAACCATCGACGGAAATCGACCCTATTTCAATTCCCCGTACGGAACTCCTGACCGAATATGACACGATTCGGTCCCATGCTTTGACTTGACCCAACTTCGAACCTCACTATAAAGAATTCCGCAGTAACCCTATGGAAGAAAATAACCCCATGACAACTCCATCAAATCACCCCCCCAAACCTCCGGCGGACCGATTATTCGATCCCATTCGAAAATTCGCAGAAATAGAGGCCGCGGGGGGCATCCTTTTGGTCATCTGTACTATCATTGCCCTCACCTGGGCCAACTCCCCCTGGTCTGAATCCTACTTTCATCTTTGGCATACCGAGATTGGATTGGGTTTCAATGAATACAAACTCGTCGAACCCTTGCACCTCTGGATCAACGACGGTTTGATGGCAATTTTTTTCTTCGTCGTGGGTTTAGAGATCAAAAGAGAAGTTTTGGTGGGAGAATTGTCCAGTCTTAAGCAGGCGGTGCTGCCCATCGCGGGCGCCTTAGGCGGCATGGTGGTCCCCGCACTCTTTTATGTTTATTTTAACTACGGTCTT
>JAJFLL010000209.1 GCA_021772695.1 Deltaproteobacteria bacterium | reverse complement strand
GCGAACTTGATGATCCGACAATATTTTTGCGCCCTCTAAGGGCCAAAAGGCGTGAGTGCAGTGATTTTGAGTGGCAAAAAAACCCTTCTTTAAATGAAACAAAAGAATATTTTGCCCTTTGACCTTAAAGGCCTTTTGCTTTCCGACTGGGAGATCTTTTACGCTACATAATTCGACTAAAGCCATGGGCCATTATGCTTGGAATTTCTTTGGAAGCCAAAGTTTTTTTGACAATGGACCCTAAGCATTAAACCGGCCCAGATGGGCACCAACATCAATCATCTGGGGTGAGTTGAGTAGGAAACCCTTTCAGGGGTCCTAACTCCTTGGCATCTCTTTGGAAGGTGGGTGGACTCTGAATGTAGATCGCCAATAATTCTCCCAATGCGGTCAGTGAATCTAGATGGGTACGTTCATAGCCGTGGGAACTATCGAGGCCAAAACAAGTTAAGGCCGTGCGAATATCATTTCCAGCTTCAATGGCTGAAGCCGCATCGCAACGATAATATTTAAAGACATCGCGACGGTAGGGAATGTCGTGATCGCGACAGATCTGCAACAATTTTTGATTGAGATGGTAATCGAAGGGACCTGAGGAATCCATCATGGCGATGGTTACACCCAATTCGGTGCTGTTTTGGCCGGGGGCCGGAGTGGAATTATCAATACTAACCATTTCGGCAATGTCACCGTGTAATATGGAACTGGCCCCAGAGCCAACCTCTTCGGCAATGGTAAAAATCAAGTGACAATCTAATTTCAGCGGAACTCCGGAATCGATAATGGCTTTGGCTGTCGCCAAAATTGTGGCGACCCCAGCTTTATTGTCTAAATTTCGCGCATTAACAAAACCACTTTCACAAAACTCAGGACTGGTATCGATGGCGATGAAGTCGCCGACATTGAATCCTAAATCATACAAATCTGCTTTGGTAAACGAAACTTCGTCAACACGGCATTCTAAATTATCCCAACTGATGGGCTGGGTATCGACTTCTTCATTAAAGGTGTGACCCGATGCCTTTAATGGCAATAAAGTACCGCGTCGCATTTCTTGATCGGTGAAGATGGAAACCCGGCAACCCTCGGCGAAGCGACTCGACCAGGTGCCGATCGGTGCCACCTCAAGGCGCCCGTTCTCTTTGAGATTTTTTACCATAGCCCCAATGGTATCAAGGTGAACGGTAATCGCTCGATCGGGAGATTTTTGCTCACCGGACAAGTCACCGCGAATGCCACCACGCCTGGTTAGCTCAAAGGGAATGCCCAATTTCTGCAGCTCTCCTCCCACATAATGCACAATATTGTCGGTATATCCCGTAGGACTGGGGATTGCGAGCAAGGCCTTTAATTGGGTAGTTAAAAATTCTCGATCAATCTTTAATGGTTTCATATTAGGTTTTTTTGTCTCCGCTATGAGGAAATAATAAATCGATGAACCGCTCCGCAGTGGGTTGGGGTTCATGGTTGGCTAATCCCGGGCGTTCGTTGGCTTCAATGATCACGTACTCTTCACCTCGAAGATCGGGCACCAGAAGATCTAAACCAACTACAGGAATCTTAAGGGCTTTTGCGGCCAAAACACAAGCTTCAACTAAATTGGAATGTAACTCGGCGGTCACATCATGAATCGTACCACCCGTGTGCAGATTGGCAGTTTTGCGAACCAATAGATGTTGTTCACGAGGCAACACCGACTCTAGGCTCAGTCCATTCTGTTTGATAATTCTCTTAGTCTCTGCATCAAGAGGAATTTTCGATTCACCTCCCGTTGCGGCCATCTTTCGACGATTTTGAGTCTTTATCAGTTGGGCGATGGTATGTCGTCCGGTCCCAATGATTTCGGGAGGAACTCGGATGGCGGCTGCGACCACCTGATAATCGATAACGATAACACGTAAATCTTGTCCGGGCAGATACGGTTCGAGCAATACTTTAGGACAAAATGCCTTTGCCCGTTTAATGGCCTGATGCATTTCACCGGCATCTCGAATATCTACGGCTATACCCACTCCCTGTTCGCCACGGGCTGGCTTGACAACTATAGACTGGTATTTATTTAGAAACTCTTCGCATTGGTCTGCATCATCGGCAATCAATTGATCGGGGACTTGCAAATTCGCCTTTTTTAGAATTCGACGGGTTGCACCCTTGTCGTCGCAAAGACTCATGGTTACAGCAGAGGTCAATTCGCTTAAAGATTCACGACACCAAATGGTTCGCCCCCCGAAACTCAATGAGAAAAAACCACCTACTTCGTCTAATATTTCCACATTGATGCCGCGACGCCTGGCTTCGTTCAAAATAATTTCCGCATAGGGGTTTAAATCGGTTTTCATCTGGGGCGCCATAAACAATGGCTCATTGATGGGGTTTTTCTTCTTCAGGCAAAACACCGGGACTCGTTGGAAACCCAGCTTTTCATAGAGTGCAATGGCTTGACTATTCGAGTGCATGACCGAAACGTCGAGAAATGCCCGGCCCCGTGCGATAAAATGTTCGATGAGAAAACGTACCAAGGCTTCCCCGATACCAGGACGTCCTACCTGAGGATCCACGGCCAAAGCCCATAGGCTAGAACCATTTTCCGGATCATCGAAAGCCATGCGATGATCCACGCCTAAGGTGGCTCCAATGATCTGCTGGTTTTCGATGTCTTCTACAGCCAGATATACTAGAGTTCGCGAATTGCGTTTTTTATAGGCAAAGTTCGGATCGACTGGAACCATAGAACAACGGGCGTATACCGAATTAACCGCTTCGGCGTCGGCCTGGGTCTGGATGCGACGAATGATAAACCCCTGAGCTGGTGGCAGGCTGGGACGATATTGATCGAGCCACAGGCGGTAGGTGTGAGACGGATCGAGGAAAAACTTATGGGGGGCTAAAGATAACACCACATGGGGATCACGAATATATAAGGCTATATCCCTAAATCCTGACTTTTCTTTTAACAATACATCGGCCAAGGCCTGGCCGCTGGAGAAGGTGTGCCCAAAAATAAGACGGCCCCAACCACATTCCAGCACTACATTGGGTTTGAGCTCTTGTGCCTTAGAACCCTCGAGTGATTTCCAATTTTGCAGGGAGGGTCCGGTTTGCCGCTCCAGGCGATGAATTTTTTTATCATTTGCCATAATAGGTACCGGTTTAAATTAAATTCCGTGGGTCTGAAGCCAGAATTCCAAAAGAGCAACCTGCCAAAGTTTGGACCCCTTTAAGGGGGTAATATGCCTCTCTGGATCTTGCAAAAGCGTGCCCACATAATCATCTCTAAAAATGCCACGGTTTCTGGCGGCCGGTTGCTGCAATAAGTCTTGAACCATTTTTAGATAGGGCCCTTGTAAATACTTTAAAGCCGGAACAGGAAAATATCCCTTGGGCCGGTCGATCACCTGTGCGGGCAATAGCTCTCGGGCCACTTCCTTTAGGATATATTTTCCACCCTCTTTAATTTTGTACCTTGCCGGCACCTGGGAGGCCCATTCGACTAATTGATGATCTAAAAAGGGCACTCTGGCCTCAAGGCCAAAGGCCATGGTCATGTTGTCGACCCGCTTGACGGGATCTTCAATGAGCATGACCTGGGTGTCGAGCCGTAAGGCCTTATCGATGGCACTAGCGGCCCCGGGGCCTTTAAAATGCTCGGCCACAAATTTTGTGCTTGTATCTTCTCTTAGCCAATCTGGAGTCAGCAATTGAGCCATCTCGTCATGGTTGCGGTCAAAAAAACCTTTGGAATAGTCTGCTAAGGGATTTTGACTTTCTAACAAGGGTGGGTACCAATGGTAGCCGCCAAAAATTTCATCGGCACCCTGCCCGCTTTGAACCACCTTGACATGCTGCGAGACTTTTTTTGACAAGAGATAGAACCCGATATTGTCATGGCTAGTCATGGGCTCACTCATGGCGGCAACACATTTTTCAAGATTCGGGAGAACTTGATTCGTGGCTACGGGAATCCGATGGTGTTTGGTTTCAAAATGTTCGGCTACCAGATCACTGTATTCAAACTCGTCGCCTTTTTCTTCGTTAACCGCATCAAAACCAATAGAAAAGGTCTCGAGTTGGCGAATACCTTGCTGCTTTAGCAGCGCCACTACCAGACTCGAATCAAGCCCTCCGGAAAGCAATACCCCCACAGGGACATCGGCGACCATGCGGCGAGAAATGGCTTCTTGAAGCTCGCGACGGGTTTCACTTTTCCACTCCGCGAAAGTAAGCTGGCCTTCGCGAACGGTAGAATCGAAGGGTAATTCCCAATATTTTTCCATTTCTATTTGGCCGTTGGGCGAGATGACTTGCCAGGTTGCCGGTGGTAATTTACGCACGGACTTAAGCAAGGTACGCGGTGCGGGCACTACCGAATGAAAAGTAAAA
>JAJFLL010000208.1 GCA_021772695.1 Deltaproteobacteria bacterium | reverse complement strand
AAGACAATGCCGATGCCCATATTAAAAGGCAAATTATGGGACGCGAGGTCGTGGTGGCCATTACTGATGGGGAACTGGATTTTGGCCCCTGGGAACAAATATTTTATGGAGAATTTGATGGGCGGCGTAAAAAACGAGTCTTGGTAAAAATCATCGGGGAATAATATTCAAAAACCAATTAAAAAATTACTCCTGGCCGCTTGCCTATTGGGGGCCGTCTACTTTCTTTGGACCGCTTGGCAAATTGGGCATTTTCCTGAGGGCGATGTTGTGATCCAAAAAACAAAATACGCCGCTGTGCTAGGGGCGACAAGTCATGGTGAACGCCCCACCCCGGTCTATGCAGGAAGAATTAAAAAGGCGGTTCAGCTTTATAAATCCGGAACCGTAGAAAAACTTATTTTTACCGGAGGCCCCGGAAAACCCTCACAGGCCGAAGTTGGCCGTATGGAGGCCATTGCCGCGGGTGTTCCCGATACGGCGATTTTGATAGAAAATCACTCTCAAAACACTTTAGAAAATCTCTATTATACGCAAAAGTTATTACCTAGCCACCCTATCGGACCTTTGCTTATCGTAAGCGACCCCTTTCACTTAAAACGAGCCATGCTTTTGGCCGATTCTTTGAAAATAAACGCCCAACCTGCACCCACGGAGCACAGTGCCTTTCAATCCTGGAGAACAAAAATACAATTTCTAATCCGTGAAACCATGGCCTATTCCTACTATCGCATGCAGCAACTAACTGGCCTCCTCGAAAGAAAAATTAAAAAATTAAAAACACCATCGACCCGATGACATCGAAATTTGTTTTACAATTTACCAAGTTCCTTAGAAGCCTGTAGGAAGTACAGGCCGGCATAAATTTTTGGATCCACTATGCCTCCAGAGACCACATAGTCCGCTAAAAAATTTCTGATCTTTGCCATATCCACCTCAATGACCTTTATCTGTTCTCCTTCTACCCCACCGCCTGGCCCCTTCTTTAAAACACCTGTACTCAGGGCAAGAATCACCTGCTCATTGCTTAACCCAGGGCTGGGAGGCCCAACCGTGAGCTGTTCCCATTCGGTAGCTTGATAACCGGTTTCTTCCATCAACTCTCGGCTAGCTGCCTCTTGCCAGGTCTCCTTTATTTGACTTTTCTGGTCATTGATCAGGCCTGCCGGAAATTCCAAAACCTTTCGTTGCAGAGGAACCCGGTATTGTTCTACCAAGATCAACTTCCCTTCCTTACTTACCGGCACCATGACCACTGCACCGTCGCTCGCGGCTCGCTCCACGTATTCCCAGCCATCTTCTTCAATTATTTTTAGATATCGTCCCTGATAGGGTTCTAGACGACCCATTTGTTCCCACCACGGTGCCTTAGGACCTACAGGAATAATACGGTGCGGATTGACGGACTCGTGACTCCAATAATAATGAGTTTTAATATGATCAAAATGACAAGTTTCAGCTACCCCGGGAATTCGAAATAAATGCCGCAAATAATGCCATAAATTTGGAAAATCTTGGATTCGTTTCAGGTTGCATTTGTAATGTAAGAAATAAACCAGATCAAAGCGAATTAAGGTGGTAAATAGGCACCAATCGGCTTCGGTTAATTTGCTGCCACACAAATAAGGCTGGTGACTGAGGCGTAATTCCAATTCTTCTAATTTAGGAAATAATTCACCCATGGCCCGTTCATAGGACTCTTGATTTTGGGCAAAGCCACATCGATAGACGCCGTTATTGATCGGTTCATAAATTTCATCGATACAACTTTCTATTTTCTGCTCTATTTCAGAAAAATAAAATTTCTGTTGGGTGGTGGCCAAAGCCTCAAACTGAGTATCCAACATGCGCATAATCTCACGGGATTCATTATTGACGATGGTATTTTCTTGTTTGTCCCATAATACGGGAACGGTCACCCGGGTAGTAGCATCGGGATCGGCCTTGAGGTAAATTTCAAATAAATTTTTCGCGCCAAAAAGTGAATCAGGGATGCACCCTTCGGCTTCACTAAAATGCCAACCGGTTTTTCCCATATGGGGATCTACCACTGAGATGGAGATCACATCTTCAAGCCCCTTAAGTTTCCGCATTATTAAAGTACGGTGTGCCCAAGGGCAGGCGAAAGATACATACAGATGATATCGATTGGCCTCGGGCTTAAATCTGGCCTCAGGTTGGGATAATATTTTGTCTCGAAACTTTGTCGGTTCCCGAGTGAAATTTCCACTTTTGTCTGTCGGGAACGCCGATTCTGCCCACCTGCCCTTTTGTAAATGACCCATGAAAATTTTCCTTTTTTTTAGGGTGATTTTACCGTTAGACACCTAAGGGTGACAAATTACTATTGGTCATCCCTTCATCATTTTTTTGAATACTTCTATCTTGCCCCTATTTGGGCTGGACTGGCCCTATTATTAATGGGCTTTGCCCTATTTTGGTATTTGATCAAAAAATTTAGCACATTTGCAGCAGATCCGGAACGAGCTGGCCCTGGATGCCTGATTCAAATACTTGGACTTCTGTTTCAAACCATTCTCATTGCCTTGTTTGTATTCCTGTTACTTCCAATATTCTTAGGACAAAGTCAGAGTATTTCTTGGCAGGCAGTTGAACCCCTTGGATTTGTGGCCATTCGAGCCAGTTTACTTGCTTTAATCATTGTTACCCTAATTTCATTCCTACCCTTTTTAGGTCGTTGGATGGCCGGTTCGCCGGGACTAGAGACTTTCTTATTGGCAACCCTGACCTTTCGCTTCCTGTCTCCTCTATATATTAATGCCCTCGTTGGAGATTCCATCCCCATGAAGAGTTTTTTCCCCGGGGTTTGGGACAGCCTCGGCTATCTACTAATGGCTTTGGTTTTGACAAGATTAACGATGGTTGTGGTTTTTTATCTTAAAAAACCAATAGGGCCTTATAAGTCAAACCAACCGGGCCTATGGGGTCCCTTAATAGACATCCTAGCTGGCATCCTACCCTTTTTAATGTATGCTCAGGGCGTGGCCTTGAGAGTTCAGGCCGCATTGAGTCACATACCATGAACGCTCTAGATAAATACATTCAGACTTATCGAGAATCACACACCCACCGCCTTAACCATCTTACCCATTTTTTTGGCATTCCTATGATTGTGGTTTCCCTACCGCTTTTTTTCTGGAATTGGCCTTGGGCTACAGTATTATTCATCGGTGGTTGGATGCTACAATTTATCGGGCATTGGATAGAAGGCAAGCCTCCCGCTTTTATAAAAAATCCAACCTTTTTGATCATTGGCCCCTTATGGTGGGCCAAAAAATTATTGGGCTTAGAAGGGAAAGATTATGAGTTTAGACCTAAACGGAATGAATGAAAACTTGAAAAGCATTCTTCCAGGGGTGTTGGGAATCCAAATTACCGAACTTTCCGAAGGCAAGGTCTTGGCCACCATGCCCGTTGACCAGCGCCATCACCAACCTTACGGATTACTGCATGGTGGGGCATCCTTGGTTCTCGCAGAAACCGTGGCCAGCGTAGGCGGTTGGTTCCTAGTGGCCAAAGAAAACAAATTAGTGGTAGGGCAAGAAATAAACGCCAACCACCTT
This sequence comes from Deltaproteobacteria bacterium, assembly GCA_021772695.1. Lineage (GTDB taxonomy): Bacteria > UBA10199 > UBA10199 > DSSB01 > DSSB01 > JAJFLL01. The sequence continues at coordinate 3,815 of JAJFLL010000208.1, read as the reverse complement.
AAATCGGTGCGAGGCGGAACCGTAGAGGCCGTGGCTACCGTTCTTCACCAAGGCAAGGCGTCACAAGTTTGGGAAATCAAGATTTCCCATCCTGATAAAGGCCTGATATGCATTAGCCGGTGTACATTAGCGGTAGTAAACCCGAGATAATCATAGGAGGAAACATTCATGGCTGCGAATGAAGCCATCACCCGTGGGATTCGAATCAATGTGGAATGCGAATACGTTCCCGAGCAATCGGATCCGCAAAATCAATTTTATTTTTTTGCCTATCACATCAAGATTACCAATGAAGGTGCTGAGACAGTACAATTATTGAATCGTCATTGGATCATCACCGATGCCGACGGTAAAACTGAAGAAGTAAAAGGTCCAGGAGTCATCGGGGAACAGCCTGTATTAGAACCGGGAGATTCCCACCAATATTCCAGCTGTTGCCCCTTAAAAACTCCCATGGGTACCATGAAAGGTAGCTATGATATGGTATTAGAAAACGGCGAACACTTTGATGCCCAAGTAGCAGAATTTCGTTTAAAACCCCAATACACCCTACACTAGGCTTGAGGTTGGTATGGTGCAATTCCGATTACAATATCAGGGCGATTTAAGGGTCGAGGCCACTCATGGTCCGTCAGGCACCACCTTGATCACCGATGCACCTATTGACAATCACGGTAAGGGAGAAAGCTTCTCACCTACCGACCTAGTTGCAACCGGGTTGGGCAGCTGCATGGCTACTGTCATGGGAATCTCCGCCCAAAAAGAAAAACTCCCAATCGATGGCATGGTATTAGCCATCGAGAAGCTCATGACTGACAAAGGTCCCAGAAAAATAAAACAATTGAATGTGCGAATCGAAATGCCACGTTTTTTACCTCCCGAAAGTGCCGAAAAATTGAAACAAGTAGCACTTCATTGTCCCGTGGCCTTATCTCTGAGTCCCGAAATAAAATTGAATCTAGATTTTATCGTTCCACAGAAATAATAACGGATCATTAAATAAAAAAGGCCGTTCCTAGGGAGGAACGGCCTGTGGGAATAGGTATGAGAGAAGATCGTTTTATCTTAGCCGACGCCGTCCTGCGTAGAGAACCAAGGGCGTCATCAGGAACAATAAAAGTCCCCATGGAGCCATCGTAGTGCCCGAGCCCAAGGAACAACCGCTAGAGCTATTGGCTACCGCAGCGGCAAACCCATCTAGCCATGAAGACCTTTGATTTTCACTGGTTTCATCGTGGCCAAATAAGCCGTTGGAACCAAATAGGGTTTCACCATCTTCGGTCAAAGCGGCCTTTCTGACAAAAGGAACACCGGGTTGATTGCCGCCATCGGCGATATTGCTTTGCAAGGTTTTGGCCGTCTCAGGCAAGAATGCCGTGGCTACACTATCGGCATCGGGACCGTCGATACTTACGCCGGTCTTATCGATTCGCACCGAAGTATCATCGCCCCAAGTGGCGATATCACAATCGCGGATGGTATCGCTGAATTGGTCCCAGTAATACAATACCACGATACCATCGTCGGAATTGAGATCCGAGCTAGCGGGTATTCGATCCGTGCTGTCTAGCGCGGGGACGGAGCCAAAAAACCCGGGAATAAAGGTATTCACCGTGGCCGAACGCATATTGGCAATCCCATCGGCATCTTGGGTGAATTCGTAATCAGGGCTGGTTCCGTAGACCCCTTCGTAGGCGTCACTATCGGTAATGGCCACAATTTGAGTTCCCCCGGCAGGGATAACGGCCCGATCGGGAAATTGTGCATTGAAGGCCGCCGGGTCGGTGCCTGCCACCCCGCGGTCGGAATCATCGGAATTGATGAATTTATAATAGTCATTTCGATTGGCCATATAATAGTGGCTCAGTTCCAAAGCGAAGGGGTTCGGATTCACGATTTCAACGAATTTACTTCCGTTGCCAGGCGTGCCTTCGACATCGAGCCGACGAATCAAGGGGCATTGCTCCGTACGCCATTCTAAAATATCACCGTCACCGTCACCGTCACCGTCACCATCACCATCACCATCACCATCGCCGTCACCGTCACCGTCGCCACCTTCGGGATCATCGGGATCGCCCTGGGCACCACCTGGCCCCCCATCGGGATCAGCGGGCGGTAAGACTTCAGGATCACAGTCATTCTTGGGATCACCTACCTCGATAACAATCCAGTGGCAAAATTCCAAACTGGCTTCATCCAGGGGAAATTTAGTAAAGACACGCTCGCCATTGCGATAACGTCCTTCAAAAAGGGTAGTACGGTCAGAGGGATCAGGCATGTCTCCTGTAGTAGGATCTAAGGAAGGAGAAGTCCAAATGCGCACATTCGCACCACCGCCAAGAGCTTTTGCAGAGAGCCGCAAAATTTTTGCGGGATTTAACGCCAGGTCACCCATGGGGTGCAGGGCCAATTTAGTACACCAGCCGTCCTGGGCTCGCATTTCCCAACGGCCGGTCTGGGGATTTTTACCGATACCGACACCCGGTAACACTTCCCCTTCGATGCCATCATACCAGTCGTTGTCTTGGCTGGAAGACATGGGATAAATATTTCCCATGGGGTCATCGACAAAATAATCAAACCCATTGGTATTTTTATCTTTAGGCCAACGGTAGGGGGCCTCGGCCCAAACCAATGTACTGACTAACATGGCGCCCAAAACCGCAAAGGCGGTCATGACTCGGGTAATATTAAATTGAGAAAATTTTAAATTCATAGCGTACCTCCTGTTTTAATGAATCGCTGGAGTGTGTTTATTGGGATGTGCTTCAGACCCTTGCTGCAGTGACTCAAGTTAAATCCTTTTGAAAAATAATTTAATGATTAGTCACTTAAGCAAGTTATTATCCAATTTTAGAGTTTATTTTTTAAAAATTGTAAACTATTGATAAATAATAATTTTTTAAATTTATTTATCATTTTATCCTATTTTTTTATTATATTATTATTATTTTTGAACGTTTGATTATGATATAATTATAGATTTTATATGTTTGTTTTATTGGCGAAAGTTAGAAATTTTCTGGCTTGAGTTATTGGCTTGTAGGATAACCCCTGATTATGAACCTCAAATGGTCCTGCCTGGCTTTTTTATGTCTTATCCTAGCTTGCCAACGTCCCGTGGAACCGGTGATTTCTGGAAATTTTCTTAATTTGCAGAACCCTTTGCAATCGAGTACGGCGTCCGCCGCCTTTGAAACGATTTATAAAGACATCATTGCCCAGGAAAAAAAGCCCACATCCCTGCCTCAAATGCCAAAGGAATGGTCCCCATGGCAGAACCCTTTTCAACTTAGGTTTTGGCAAAATGGGCGAACCCTTGCGATGCAGAACTCCCAAGGTGGGAACCTTCAAGAACAATTTCAAAAAAAAATGAGGAGCGTTTTGTCTGAAATCGGAAAGGATAAAGGCTTGGGCCTTTTAGATAACAGACGCCATATACAATGGACCTTAGCCTTTGACTTTACACCATGGAACAGCGGAAATTTTACCGAGCGACAAAAAACCCTTAAAGAATCTTGGGGTCTATGGGGCCTGGTCCTATTAGATGAAAAAAAACCACGCTGGTTTTATCCCACGAGTTTTTTGCTAAAAGGAAAAAAATATCGCCAGTTATTTGAAGAGGTTTGCGGAACCGGAAAAAGACCCAATGAGTGTGTGAGTACCTGGGAAGATAAGGCCTATACCTTTCAAATATTTGATTTTATAAGTACCAATACCCCACCCTATTTCGAAAAACTGATTCGTTTATCACCTACGGTTCCCATCGAACAGGTTAATCCAGGGGAAATTGTCACGCGCCTTGAACTCAT
>JAJFLL010000207.1 GCA_021772695.1 Deltaproteobacteria bacterium | reverse complement strand
CCTCCGTTAGGCAGCAATTTATTAAAACTTGGCAGTAGGCCCCGGATTTTCTCAGGTCTCGCCAAATTGGAGCTAGTTTGGAGTCACTTTCCCGTTGGGCCCTACACAGCAAAGTACACTGGCATCGGTCCATCACCACTGCTCTGGTAATTTCGGGATTCCCCAATCTGGTTATCTTGGGAGTCCTTTTTACCGGGGCACCTTGGTTAAGCCTAATCATGCCTTCGATGTTAGTTACCAGCGGAGCGATAGTCGCACTACTCATAGGTTATGGGGTTTATTGGTGGGAGGGTCAAAAAGAAATTCAAAATATTAAAGATCTTTTATCCGGCGAATTATTAGCCCATTGGCAGTTCCATCCCCAAGAATGGGAAAGCATTTTACAAAAACGCATTGCCAAAATGAAGTGGTCCCCAAAAGATTATAAATCGGCCCTCGGCTGCGCGGTGCCCGTCGGGTTAATCTTCGGTGGCGGCATCATGTTATGGGCTATTTTTGGTAAGGGTCCGGAGAGGGTTTATCTCATGTTACTAGGGGTTGGGGTTTTATTATTCTTTCCAGGTGTTGCCGTTTTTCAGGGCTTATGGAGCCATTTTACGGCTTGGCGCATCTGGCATCAACGGCATCGCAATCCGGCACCTCACCTCTACGTGGCCATCGAGGGATTGTATCACGACGCTGACGGATATTTAGATTTTCAAGACCTTAATGAAATATCGCTCAGTAAAAGCCAGCCACCGGTATTAAAATTAAAGTTTGCCGAAAACATCGACGGCAAAAACTATAAAGTCACCCACCCCGTGGAATTGCCCCAGTTGCCTGCAGAAACCCTTAAATCATTTGTAAAAAGTCTTCGCGCTAGCCTTTCCTAATAAGGACCGTATAATAAATCTCCAAAGAAATTCATCAAGGGAGGTCGTATGTCGATAAATTTTCCGGAACTACCCTATACTTTCGATGCACTAGCGCCCCATATATCAAAAGAAACCTTAAATTATCATTATGGCAAACACCATAAGGGCTATGTGGACAAGGTCAATAAGGCCATTTCGGACACCAAATTTCAAAATGCAAAATTAGAAGATATCATTCTAGAAGGTGATGGCATGCTTTTGGCCAATGCAGCCCAAGCCTGGAATCATACTTTTTATTGGAATAGCATGTCTCCAAAGGGAGGCGGCGAACCAGGAGCCGAATTAGCGAAGGAATTGGCAAAGCATTTTGGATCTTGGGGGGAAATGCAGCAGACCTTTAATGAAAAGGCCGCTGAACTCTTTGGCTCAGGCTGGACCTGGTTGATATTAAATTCTGACGGAAAAATCACCATCGAAGACCGCATCGAAGAAGGAAACCCGATGACTGATGGGAAGAAACCCCTTTTGACTTGCGACGTTTGGGAGCACGCCTACTATCTGGATTATAAAAATGAGCGTGGCAAATATCTCGATGGATTCTGGCAATTGGTCAATTGGGAATTTCTCGAACGAAATTTGGGCTAACTACAAAATAATAAATTGGAATGTCAATTGAGATAGGGGCTCGTTTGCACCCAAAGTAACGTTATGGCGTAGGTAAAACCTTTAGGCCGAAACCGGTACCGCATCGTCGACGGACTCATCGGCCACGACCTCGTCTAAGACATCTCTAGGAGAAGGGTTTTCTAGGTAATTTAAGATATTGCTCTGAACATACTTTGCATGCCGGCTGAGATGATAATAGTAAGTGCCTTCCACGCATAAGGCCTCGAGGGCACGGGGGTTCTTGAACAATACCTTAAGAAAGGTTTTCCAGAAATACCGTCTGGTGCCTTTTTCTTTAAAACCCAAACATAAAACCTGGCGAACGAAAATCATAGTCTCGGAAAAGTGGGCTTTATAGGCTCCCTTCCCGGGCCGTTTCCCTAAACTCAACAGCGCTGGGGTTATTCTTTCAAAGTAGGTCTTCGGTTGATTGAGATCCAAAATCAACTTGGCGTATTCCGTTAAATAAGTGCGCTTGGTAATGGTACCCTTGGGAATAAAATTCAGACCTTCGACGGTTTGGTTGACCAATACCAAATCGTCCAAAAGCCGACCTTCCTTTTTGAGGCGACGGGAAAGTTGGGTGTGGGGAATCGCCACCAATAGACCAAGCATGGAAACCCCAATTCCCGAATCTATAATAAACTGTTTTTGAGTTTCAAAGATGCGGGGATCTTCATTATCAAAACCTAAAATAAAACCCGCCAAAACATTGATACCATAGCTACGAATTTTCTTTAATTTCGCCAGGGGGTTGCCGGGAATGTTTTGTGTCTTCTGCATGACTTTCAGCAGCTTGGGATCGGGTGTTTCGATACCGACAAAAACTAAATTCATATTGGCCTTGGCCATTTTCTCTAACAGCTCGTCTTCATCACCTAAATTAAGGGATGCCTCGGTAAGAACCTTATATGGATAAGCTTGGGCTTGATTCCAATCTGCCAGCTCAGTGAGCATGGCTTTGGCCTTCTTTTTATTACCGATAAAATTATCATCGACGATGAAAATGAAGCCTCGAAAGTCGAGTTTTTTTATCGCGCTAAACTCCGCCACGATTTGTTGGGGGGTTTTGGTGCGGGGAACACGACCATAAATTTCAATAATGTCGCAAAATTCACATTTAAAAGGACAGCCTCTAGAAAACTGGACCGACATGCCTGCATAATCGTTAAGATTATTTAACAATTCGTATCTAGGGACTTTGGCGTGTTCTAAATTGGTTTTGTTTCCACCCTCGTATTGCTTGCCCCGGCGGTCATTTTTTAAGTCATCGATAAATTCGTCGATAATGGATTCGGCCTCACCATAGCAAACCCAGTCGGCTTCGGCTTTGGCTTCTTCGGGAAAGGCATGGGTGAAAGGCCCACCAACGGCAATGGGTGTTTTATGGGAGCGAGCCTTCTCCAGGCAATGCCGGTAATCCTCTTGTTGAATAGCCATCAGGCTAATAAAAACCACATCGGCCCACTCATAATCTTCTGTGGATTCTTCTCTTATATTTCGATCGATTAGGCGAATTTCAAATTCTTCAGGTAGGTAGCTGGCCAAGGTCAGTAAACCCAAGGGGGGTAGATTGGCCTTTCGCTGCACGAATAATTGATAGGCCCGGTTGGCATTCCAAAAGGTCTCTGCGGGATATTTTGGATAGAGCATTAAAATATTCATGAGAAGACGGGGGTTTCCTGTGAAAATTGAGTAAGGGGGCTACCATAAGGAGTGCCCGACCCCAAGCCTAAATGGCCGCTGTGCGGTTTTTAAAAAAAAAATGTCAAAATTTAATTAAACTTATCAATAAGTTACAAAGACATTGTCGTAAGCAACTCTCTCATTACCAAAGAGCCCAGTGGAACCCTTGCCGAATTATTTACTGGGCAGGGCCTGCACCTGAACCTGATAGTCCATGGTGGTTTCAGCCCCATCACCTCGGAAACTCCCCGTCAGCGGTAAGGTCCAAAAGGGTTCTCGATTGGAGGTAAGTGCGATATGGCGTTCAGCCACCGCCAAACCCAAGGTGGGATCGTAGCCACGCCACCCTCCCCCCGGCAAATAGACTTCGGCCCAGGCATGCAACTCGCCTTCAACAACTCGATCATCGCCCAAGGTATAACCACTGACATAGCGAGCGGCAATTCCAACCAAACGACATACCTCCATGAATAAATGGGTCAGGTCCCGGCAGGCCCCGCCTCGCTGAATCAAAACTTCTTGGGGGCTCAAGGGATGACCTGTTTCACGCAACGAAATTTTGAAGGTTTCATGGATATAAGTGGTCAAGCGAATCAAAAACGCCAAGGTATTGCGTTGGGATTCCATCATGACTTGCTCGGTAAAGCCTTTGCACTCAGGACTTCGATCTTCAACCAAAAGATAGGGTGCCAATTCAGCCTCTAAAAGCTGAGGGTATTTTAATGGCAGGTGGTTGAATTCCTCTGCGGGTAAAATAAAATCAAAGGGATTATGGTTTTTTGTTCGAACGGTTGACTGCGCTTTGAATTCTAAAAAATCATGTTGATCTGAAAAATATAAGTAATGGGCTTGAGCGCCATCCAAATCGTTACCTTCGGTAATTCCTGAAGGCTTCGGATTAATTTCTAATTTAAAGTCTTCAACTTTTTGAAAGGCATCAGACCTGGGTTTTAAACGAAGAATTAATGGTTCGAAAAAAACTTTCGTGGAATAACGATATGAGATGGAATGAAAAACATTAAATATCATTTTATCGGGGTGACTTTTTTATGAAGGGTGTGCATGGCTTTTTCGATCCAATCTGAGGGTAATTCGTCAATGGACTTCCGTAAACGTTCTTGCCACCATCGTGCGACGGGTGCTAGATCTTCACTTTTGTATCGATGAGTATGAATCTTAAAACTGTCTTTGGTGTACCACACTACATCAATGGGGTACCCCACGTCAGCCGCCGCCTTTCGGGTGGCGTCAAAGGCCAAAACGCCGATTTTTAACGCCGTGGTCATTGTGGTACTAAAGCGCAAAGCTCGGTCGAGTAGCGGTTTTCCATAGGCCGATTCCCCTATGACATAATAGGGTGTCCCCTGCGAGACCTCAACCCAGTTCCCTTGGGGGTAGAGTAAATACAATTTATGCTCTTTATCCTTTTCTAATTGCCCACCAATGATGCAATTCAGGTTAAAAGGTAATCCACTTTCTGCCAGTGCCAGACCATCTTCAGCTGAAACTCTACGGACCTGCTGGGCAAATGCGTTGACGGCTTTATATAGTTTGTCAAAATCCTCATCTTGAGATTCAATCACCTCTTCGAAGTAGGTTAACGCTTTGTCTCGGGCCGATCTCAGTCCCGAGGTCATCACAAACATGGAATGACCTTTGCGTTCGAAAATGGAGTATTTCTTGGCCGTGATTTTTTCAAACCCCGTCGTAATGGCCGTATCGGCAATACCCACGAGACCTTCCTCAATTTTCATGGCGATACAAAAGGTCATTGAGAACTCCCATGGCTTTGCTGCGCTGGAAACCCTTTAAGGGCAAAAAAAGTTTGATGAATGGTTTGTGCGATCTCGTTCAAACTACCTTGCAAATCATCGAGGTATTGGTGCAAACCCTTTTTGCTGACTTCTTCAATGTTACTGAAGTCAAGCTGGGAACGCAATTTACCCAGGTGACGTTCGGTTTCGCCAAGGTGGGTTCCTAAATGAGTACCGGTAATTCGGTGCAAAGAGTAATCGGCCTGAGCCAGACAGTGGCGCACGGCCCTAGGAAAGTCGGGGTCGAAGATCAAAAATTCAGCCACGCTCTTAGGAGTAATACTTTGGTATTTTTTTCGATACATCTCAAGGGCACTAGTTGATTTTAACAGGGCCGACCATTGGATATTCTCGTATGGGCTGCCCACATAAACTATTGTGGGCAATAAAATAAAATATTTCACATCAAGAATGCGCGAAGTCTCATCGGCGCGCTCAAGCATTCGCCCTAAACTCATAAAGTGCCAGGCTTCACCATGTGACATGGTGCCTTCCCAAAGACCGATAAACATCTGATGGGCCCTTTTGATTTGGGTATAAAATTCATGGGGCCGGTTGATAGAATCTTCCTGAGCTCCGGGTTGTTGCAAAAGAAAGTAAAAGTGATTCACCTGCTCCCACATTTCCGATGATATCACTTCTCGAATAGTTTTGGCGTTTTCCCGGGCGGACCTCAAGCAAGAGTAAATCGAACTGGGGTAATCGGGCTTAAAGGTTAAAAATTCTAGCACATTATTTTGATTGGCTTCGGCATAATGGGCCTTAAACACTTCTGCATCACCGGTAACTTTAATGAGAGGGTCCCATTGTTCGACATCACCCATATTTAAATCAAGTTTGAGATGCAGATTCACGTCAATGAATCGAGCGATATTCTCAGCTCGCTCTAGATAGCGGCTCATCCAGTAAATAGAGTTGGCTACGCGACTTAACATGCAAGCACCCAAGTATCTTTACTACCGCCACCCTGGGAGGAGTTCACCACCAAAGAGCCTTTCTTTAAGGCGACCCGGGTCAGGCCACCGGGCAATACAAAAATGTCTTTTCCGTAAAGAATATAGGGGCGCAGATCTACATGACGCCCTTCAATGCCGTTTTCAAAGATAACCGGGGTTCGCGAAAGCTTTAGGGTGGGTTGGGCGATAAAATCTCTGGGCTTTGCTTTGATCTTTTCAGCAAAGGCCTTTCTTTCCTTAGGACTGGCCTGGGCACCCATTAACATGCCGTAGCCTCCGGATTCATTAACCGACTTCACCACCAACTCATCTAAGTGATCGAGTACGTAATTTTTTTGCTTCTCTTCCCAACAAAGGTAGGTGGGTACGTTGGACAAAATCTCATCTTGGTCTAAATAATAACGTATCATCTTGGGAATATAGGCATAGACGGCCTTGTCATCGGCAATTCCGGTTCCCGGTGCATTAGCCAAGGCGATTTTGCCCGCCTGGTAGGCTCCCATTAATCCCGGAACCCCGAGCATGGAATCAGGTCGAAAAAACTTGGGATCTAAAAAATCGTCATCGACCCTCCGGTAAAGGACGTCGATTTTCTCAAATCCCTTGGTGGTACGCATATAGACCGTTTCATCTTGAACCACCAAATCTTGCCCCTGCACCAAGGGTATGCCCATTTCGCGGGCCAGAAAACTGTGTTCAAAGTAGGCCGAATTATACACTCCAGGGGTCAAGATGGCCGACTGGCTAGTTTCGCCCTGCCCCGGTGAAATGTAATCTAGCAACTCAAGCAGGTGATTGGCATAATCATCGACAGGCCGAATCGGTAGGGCCTCGAACAACCTGGGCCAAGTATTTATTAATACCTCACGATTTTCTAATACGTAGGAAACCCCTGAGGGACAGCGTAAATTGTCTTCTAGGACAAAGAACTGCCCCTGATCGTCGCGCACCAGATCAGTGCCGGTAATGTGGCTCCAAATATCATGGGGCGGCTTGAGGCCCAGACATTCCTTGCGATAGGATTTTCCCGACAAAATTAGATCTTCGGGAATGATTTTGTCGCGCAGAATTTTTTGAGGGCCGTATATATCCTGAAGAAAAAGGTTGATGGCGGTAATTCTTTGTTTGAGACCTGTTTCAACTTTATTCCATTCCTCGGCACTCAGGATTCGCGGAATAATATCGAAGGGGAAAATTTTTTCGCTGCCTTGCTTATCTCCGTAGACCGCAAACGTAATGCCCATTTGAAATAATGCAGCTTCAGCCGCCCGCTGCTTGATCAAGATCTCTTTTTGAGAGAGTGCGGAAATTCGTTCAAAGAGTGGCTTGGCCGCAGCCCTAGGCATATTGGGCCCTTGGAAAAACTCGTCGAAAAATTCACTGATTTTGTAGTGAAGAAAATCCATGAATGAATAATGCCATATAACTGAAGGGAAATTAACTTATATCATTTTTCTTTAAAGGTCCAATCTTCATATATAGTACATGTCTACCCCATCCTTGACTTGTACCTAAAAAACCATTATATAATAGTATGGTTATATAGTTATATCTTTCGGAAGAGCATATGCGAAGAAAAAATTTAGATTTAGCGACACTTGAACTGGTAGCGAACACCTTTAAGATACTTGCTGTACCGGTAAGACTTCTTATATTGCAACAGCTACAGAATGGGGAAAAAAGTGTATCCCAGCTGTGCGGTGATATAGCAACCTCACAACCGAATATCAGTAAACATCTGAAGATTTTATATGGCGCCTCCTTGGTAGACAAACGTCAAGTTGGTAATTCAGTTTATTATGAAATTACGGATCCATTGGTCCATAAGCTTTGTGACCTGGTTTGTAGTGGTATCCAAAAACAATTGAATCGAAAAATTCGAGTTTTTTCCACCCTTTCAAAAAGCCAGCCTAAAAAATCCAAAACCGGTAGGAGGGTTTCATGAATTCTTTGAGTGGTGAAGATTTGAAAAAATTCAAAATTGACAACAAAGGCCATCTTTTAGATGTGAGAACCACCGAGGAATACGCCTTAGGTCGTATTGAAGGCGCCCAATGCATTCCCCTTGATGCCCTTCCCGATCGGCATGCTGAGATTCCTCGCGATAAAGAGGTTCTGGTCTATTGTCGATCCGGAAATCGCAGCCAGCAGGCCATTGATCTTTTAAAATCCCATGGTTTTACAAATCTGGTCCAAGTAGAAGGTGGTATTCAAAGTTACCAAAAGGCCGGCGGAAGAGTGGTCCGAGACCGGCGGGGCATACCTATCATGCAACAAGTTCAGGTGGCAGCGGGGCTCTTAGTGTTGCTGGGACTTTTACTGGCTTGGCTCATCCATCCATTATTTTTATTTCTCACGGGTTTCGTGGGTATCGGCCTGACTTTTGCCGGCCTTAGCGGATATTGCGGCATGGCCAAGTTACTCGGATTCATGCCCTGGAATCGAAGTCCCACCTCACCCCCAATGACCGGAAAGACCTGCCTATGATCTGGTTGCTCGCCATCGCCATGGCCGTCTTGGTGGGTCTTTCCTTAGGCATGTTTGGTAGCGGCGGATCTGTCTTAGCCGTCCCCATTTTAGTCTATATCATGGGTATTGAAACCAAATCGGCCATTGCCATGTCATTGGCCATCGTTGGATTCACCGCCTTGACCGGAACGGTTTTGCAATGGCGGCAGAAAACCCTTTGTGTCAAAGCGGCTCTATTTTTTTCCGTGATAGGCATAGTGGGCACCCTAGGAGGAACCTGGGTGGCGATGAAAATCTCGGGTACTCTGCAATTGATCTTGTTTGGCACACTGATGGTAGGCGCCGCCCTGGCCATGTTGCTGAAAAAGGAACCCGATCTAATCGAAGGAAGCAATGAGTGCCATATGCGTCCCGACCTTGCCGGAGGAATGGGGGCTGGAGTGGGCTTCATGACCGGGTTACTTGGAGTGGGCGGAGGTTTTATGATTGTCCCCGCGCTCAACTCCATAGGCCATCTCAAGCTCAGACTCGCCATCGGTACCTCCTTATTTATTATTTCAGTCAATGCCCTGGCGGGTGTCCTGGGTTACCTGGGTAAAGTGAATTTTTATTGGCCGGTAGTGGGGATCTTCATTGTCTTTTCATCGTTAGCTAGTTTTATCGGAGTTCGTTTGGCGAAACGCCTTCCAGTGGCCAAACTAAGGCAAGGGTTTGCGGGTTTTATTTTGATCCTAGGAGCCTGGTTATTAGTGAAAAACCTACTGACCCTCTAACCTTCGAACTGGAGGACTTATGCCTACTTCCGAATTAAAAATGCGACAACTCTTTGACTATGACACCTGGACCTACACCTATCTCATCTACGACCCCAATACCCGAGAGGCGGCCTTAATCGATACGGTTCAAGAACAGGTAGAACGAGACTTACAGTTAATCGAAGAATTGGGACTGAAATTGAAATACGTCATGGATACCCATGTCCACGCCGACCATATCACCGGTGCCGATACCATTCGAGGGGCCACAGGCGCCAAAGGAGTCGTGGGTTTTGGCACCCACGTAGCCTGCGCGGATTTGTCTCTGAAAGACGGCGAGGAAATCAGTTTGGGGGGGTTTAAGATCAAGGCCCTGGCGACCCCGGGCCACACCGACGGTTGCATGAGTTATTACGTCGCCGAAAGGGTATTTTCCGGAGATGCGCTCTTGATACGCGGTACGGGGCGCACCGATTTCCAACAGGGCTCCTCCGAAACTCTATACGACAGCATCACCCAAAAGCTATTTACCTTGCCCGATGAAACCCGGGTTTTCCCCGCCCATGATTACCGAGGCCAGACTGTCTCTTCCATCGATGAAGAGAAACGCTTTAATCCTCGAGTGGGCACGCATAAAACCAAGGAAGAATTTCTACAAATCATGAAAAACCTAAACCTTGCCATGCCCAAGAAAATTCAGATGGCCGTACCGGCCAATATGAAATGCGGTTCACTGGTGAAGGCCGCTGAATAAAACTTCAAAGAATAAATTTTCTAAATAACTAAAATTCCGGTGTCAGGCTGTGAGGTAAGGATTACCTTACGGGCAAATTCTGTTTTACTCCCCAAAAAAAAATCCCAGGACTCGTTTGGAATTCCTTCCTCTCAAGTACCTGGGATAAATCAAAACAAGCGTCGGTTTCACCCTTTAACGGGCATGCATGTAGGCGAAGTCGTGAGTGCCCATCAGCTCTTTTAAAGACCCTTGGCATTCCTCACCCACCATGAAGGCGTCTGCATCGGGGTTTTCGACATCGAACTGGATGAAGCTGATAAAGTTTTTGGTATCATTGGCGGGTCCTACCAAAAGACTTCCTGCCAAATGAACCAAGACAAAGGTTTTTCTCAATTGATGGTACTGCCAACCCATGTGCCCTTCGATATGATGGTCTCGAAACTTATTAGTCAATTTCAAGGCCGTTGAGCTGAACATCATGCCTTCTAAATATTCTTTAATGATATAATTATAGGTGTCGCTGGTTTCCCAATCACCCAAGGCCACCAGGTTTAAGGAATTATCGAAGGCCATGGCATGTTTCATGATGCGGGAACGGGCAAGGGAGTTTAATTCGACCATCTCGTGTAATTTGGAAGTTAGCAAATTGATTCGCTCATTGAGAGTATTTGCAAAAGCCTCTTCTGTCTGGGAACCAATCTGACTATTGATCAAAAGGTGATATAAAAACCTTGCCTGCCCGGCCAATCCATCGACCTTCTCAAAAAGATCGGACAATTCTGGGTCACTATTTTTTAGAAAGCAGAGGAACTCATTATTGAATTCCGTTTCATGAGCCATGGGGTCAAAATTGGCACCACATTCATTCCAAGACTTACTTAAAACGCTCAGGTATTTTTGCCCCACCGTTTCACCGTAGGCCATCAGACGGAATTCCAATTCGGTGGCAGGCTTTTGGTAATAGGTTCCGAAGGCATTGGGCATGAATTTGATTTTGCCATTGGTACCGGAATCGGCATCATCTGGATTCTCGGTATCGCTTCCCTCTTCAACGGCTACATCTTCTATTTTCTCATCTTCGACGGCGGGCTCTTCAATGGGGCTGGTCGTATCGTTGCGAAAGGTCGGCAAATCGGATTCCTCAAGGTCACCGGGTCGCACTACAGTGGTTTGAGTGTCCAAGTTGTCTAGGCCTTGCGAGCCGCCTTGGGTACAAGCACCCAGACTTAAGGTAGCAATGCTGATTAAAAGAAATGATTGGTAATTCATAATGATCCTCCTACCCCTAGATAAAGCAATTCTAATGCCAAGCCAGAAAATGAAAATGTTCTTTAATTTTATATAGTTGAAATATTGATGTTTAAAAGACCTCGATCACATTTTGTGAACAAATGGCCCATAAGGAGGTGTCGACACCCGAATTGCTATGCGTATGCCCGCCTTCGCCCACTAAAGCGAGGCTACGGCGAGATGAAAGTGGACGTGTCCGCCGAAGCCAAGCCGTCAATGATTTTAGGATTTCTAAAACAAGGTAAAAGGGAGACATGCCCGCCTTCGCCCCGCAAAAGCGGGGCTACGGCGAGGCGAAGGTGGAGCGGAGGAGGATCGAACTCCCGACCTTCGCATTGCGAACGCGACGCTCTCCCAACTGAGCTACCGCCCCTTCATCAATAAATTTTCGAGTGCCCCCAGGAAGAATCGAACTTCCGCAACTGGCTTCGGAGGCCAGTGCTCTATCCACTGAGCTATGGGGGCATGGATATACGATTAGGATTCTGCTGTCACCAGGGGTGGCGCGACCACCTCTTCATCGACCTGCATCAATTCGACGGGGTAGGTCTTGACGCGAATATTTCCGTGGGCCACCACTTGGCAACTGAGTCGTAAATTGCGATTGGAATAATTTTTTAATTTCTTTTCTTCCATGGCTGTTCTTGGACTGAGCGCATAAGGTTCAGAACTGAACACCTCTACCTTACAGGTGCCGCAAAGGCCGTTGCCCCGGCAGTTAAAGACCTTGTCGAGACCGTGATAAACCGTGATGTCGTTGGCCAAGGCTAGTTTTCGCAAATTCCATCCGGAATTACATTTAACCGTTTTTCCCTGACGTTCAAAAAAGACCAATGGCATTCCTATGCTCCTAATCTAGATTCGTGGGTTATGAAATTTCATCGAGACGAAAAAGTTTTCGCACCAAGGCCGCTACGTCTGCTTCTTGCCCGGCTTCTGGTTGTTCCTTTAAGGTCACCATGGGGTCATGAAGCACCTTTTTAATGATAGCCGAGGCCATGTTTTCAATCACCTCATGATCGTCTCGTTGTAAATGGGAAAGTTTTTGCAAAGCGCGATCGATCTCGCCCTGACAAATCTTTTCAAATTTTTTCGACAAAGACGAAATGGTGGGCACTAATGCTAAGCGAGCCAACACCTTGGCAAATTCGGTAATCTCTTGCCCCACGATGGCCTCGGCCTTTTTGGCCTCAACCTGTCTGGTCTCTTTATTGGCCTCAACGACGCTTCCCAAATCATCGACGTCATAAACAAAGACATTGCTCAACTGATTGACCTCGGGGTCCACGTCGCGGGGGACTGCTAAGTCGATAAAAAAGAGCGAAGAGTTCTTTCTGCGTTTCAGCGCCGCATCGACCATGGGGGCATCGATGAGAAAATGTGGGGCATGGGTCGAGGTGACGACGATATCCACTTCAGAGAGCCATTGCGAAAAATTGGCAAAGGGGATCACTTCCCCACCAACGGAGTGGGCCAATTCGGTGGCATGAGCCTCGGTACGGTTGGTCACGTAAATTTTTTCGATGCCTGATCTCTGCAAATGTTTTATGGCGATACGATTGATCTTTCCCGAGCCAACGATCAGGGCACGCTTTTTTTCTAGATTTCCGAATATTTGTCGGGCTAAAACCGCGGCCGCGTAGCTGACCGAAACGGGATGCTTCGCGATTTCTGTTTCGCTGCGCACTCGCTTGGCGGTCTGAAAGGCGTGGTGGAAATATTTATTGAGTATCCTACCCGTACAGCCCACATCTAAGGCCAGGCGATAAGCCTCTTTCACTTGGCCCAAGACTTGGGATTCGCCCAAAATCATGGAGTCTAAACTGCAAGCCACCCGAAAACCGTGTTGAACTGCACCTTCACCTTGGTAAAAATAACTATGCTGAGAAAACTTCTCGGCGGGAATTTGCTGAAACTCAGTCAAAAAATCTTTCAACTGTTGGGCCGCCAACTGGGGGTGCCGGCTCGCCCCATAGAGTTCAACCCGGTTGCAGGTGGATAAGGCCACTAATTCTTCTACATGGGGTAAGTGTGCAGAGGTCTGCAAAAATTCTTCCAGGCGTTCGGGGGCAATAGCGAGACGCTCCCGTACCTCTAAAGAGGCCGAACGATGATTGCTGCCTATGACAAAGAGTTGCATCACCCGTGATCCACGCCTAGAAAAGTAAATAAAACTACTACAAAACCGATTAAGGACAAAATAACACCCCGTCGCCCCCGCCATCCGGCCAAGAGACGGGATTGAAGAAATAAAGCATATATCAGCCAGGCGATTATCGCCCAGAGCTGCCGGGCGTCCTCAAAAAAATAATACCCCGTGACACTTTTGGCCCATCCCGCTCCGGAAACGATACCCCCAGTCAGTAATATAAAGCCTACCGAGAGGGCCCGGGCATGAACTCGTTCCAAAGAATCCAGGCTGGGCATCTTCAGGAATAGCTTAGGTAAGACCTTATATTTTAACTGGAACTCCTCAATAATAAACATAATTCCAAGGATAAAACTCAAGGCAAAGATGGCGAGGGCCAAAAAGCTAAACACCAGATGCACACTGGCCCACGGGTTTTTCATCAAAGCGGAGGCACCACTATAGGATGTGTGCTGGAATAGCGCAAGAAGGTAGAATGTGGCGACTAAGGGCAGCGCAAAGGCCCCCAAAAGGGGGTATCGCCCCCGCCATTGGATCACCAAAAAGGCCACGGCGGCCACCCAGGCGCTAAATAGGTAACTGGCAAAGGAATTGACCAAAAAGGGGTAGCCCACCTTGGTGAAAAAGATGCCCAAGAGGATAGATTGCAGCACCCAAGCCAACCAGGTCACCTTATGGGCCGCCCGCCCCGGGTGCGAGCGGGTGAAGACCCATTGTAATAAATAGAGGATGCCCGCCGTCAAATACAGTCCCAGACTGCCATATAAGAGATAGGGATTCATATGGGGCTAGCCTTTACCCAATTTCACCCGAGGATCCAAGCGGGCATATAAGAGGTCAGTCATCAAATTCACCAACATGAAGGTCAGGGCAATGGTGAGCACACAACCTTGCACGACGGGGTAGTCCCTCCTGCCGATGCCTTCGAGCAGCTGGCTGCCGATACCGGGCCAGTTAAAGATCTTTTCGGTCACGACCGTTCCGGCCAGGAGGGCTCCAAATTGCAATCCGATGACCGTGACCACGGGAATCAATGCGGAGCGAAAGGCGTGCTTCAAATAAACCCGCATGGGTTTTAAGCCCTTTGCCTTGGCCGTACGCACGTAATCGGCTCTCATGACTTCTAACATGGAGGTTCGAGTCATGCGCGAGACCATGGCCGCCAGGGCGGTGCCTAAGGTTATTCCCGGCAATATAAGGGAGGTCAGACCTTCCTTTCCCGAGACGTCAAACCATCCCAGGTAAATGGGAAATAACAAGATGAGCAAAGGTCCCAGGTAGAAATTAGGAATAGAAATACCCAGGAGGGCCACCAACATAGCCGAATGGTCTTCCCAGCGATCTTGTTTCAGGGCGGAGACCAAGCCCAAAGGCAAGGCTATGGCTAAGGCCACCGCCATGGCAAAAAGCGCTAGCTGGAAAGTGGCCCAGAATTTCTCTTTAATGATTTGACTGACAGGGGTTCGATCATAAAGGGAAACCCCCAGGTCGCCATGCATCAATCCCACCAAGAAATAACTGTGTTGCACCCATAGATTTTGATCGAGGTGAAGTTCATGGACCAAACGTTCCCGATCGGCGGGACGGGCCTGCTCGCCAAGAATGGCATCTACCGGGTCGCCGGGAATGAGATGTACCAAAAAGAATACCAGGGTAATCACCACGTAGAGTGTGGGGATCAAAAGCAAGATACGTTTCCATAAGTAGCTAAGCATCATGTTACGGCAAAGTCTCCGGCATGGATTCGGTTTCTGGTTTGTCTTGGGAACCACGGGTGGTATTCACCAATCCCATGAACCCGGCATCGGGACGTAGGGTGTAACCCTGTATCTCAGGACGCAAAAAAGCCACGTTATCTTCATACCATAAATCCACATAGGGCAACTCGAGAGAAATCAACTTCTGCACCTGAGAATAATATTTTTTTCTCAGAGCGGGATCACTTTCTTCCCGGGCGGCCACCACCAATTCATCGACGGTGGCATTTTCAAAACTACCGCGATTGGCCCCAACAGGGGGAATCTGTCCCGAATGAAATACATAGTGGTAGATGTCAGGGTCAGTGATTCCCACCCATGTGGAGGTAAAGGTCTGGAAATTTCCCGTACGAATGTCCCGGTAAAAAGTACCCCATTCAAAACTGGCCACCTTCACCCCCACACCAACGGCTTCCCAGTACCGAGCGATGGCCCGGGCCATGGCCACACGATCTCGCCGGTGCGAGGTCTTTAAAGTGAGGGTGAAGCGTTTCGCAGGACCTTCGCCGTCGGGGTCGGGGAAGCCCGCAGAATCCAGAAGGCCCGCGGCCACCTGGGGATCATAATCGATCTGTGAGACATTGGGCTCATAGTATTCGTTGGTGGGGGCCAACATTCCTGTCGCCAGCCTCGCGAAACCCTTCAATTGGAATTCAATCAAGGCCTCGCGATCGATGGCCATGGCTAAGGCTTCACGGACGCGAACATTTTTTAGCATGGGGTCGCGCAGGTTAAAGGCCAAATAGTTATAATTGATGCCTGGCTCCGACATCATTATTAATTTGCCGCGAGTCTTTAGCCACTGGGCCATCACCAAGGGTACCGCGTTTTGCAAGAGATCCACTTCTCCGTGCAGGATCTTCAACACCCTGGTGGTATCATCTCGTATGGTTTGGAATTCCAAACTAGCCGGCTTGGGGGCACCGGAAAAATATTTTGGGAAACCGGTAAGTCGAATCCATTGATCTTTGGCCTGCGCCCCATATTGAAAGGGGCCCGTACCCACTGGCCTCTCTTGAAAGGATGGCCCTGCGATTTCATCGGCCCCTTCCGGAACAATTCCCACGGTCAGGGCCGTCAGAAACGGGGCAAAGGATTCTTTCAAGGTGATTTCTAAGGTAAATGGATCGACCACTTTAGTATTCGCGATTTTCCGGAAAATTCCCGCCAAAGGTGATAGTGATCCGGGTTTCACGATGGAGTCGTAGGTATATTTTACGTCTTTTGCCGTAAAGGCACGACCGTCATGGAATTGCACATCTTGCCGCAGGTGAAAGCGAATTTTCGTATCGCTTAGAAACTCATATCCATTGGCCAAGTCGGGAACCAGCAGCAACTTGGCATTAAATTTCAAGAGACCGTTAAAAATTAAGCTTTGTACTTTACTCGAGTAGGCGTCCGCAGGATAACGGGGGTCGAGACTGGAAGGAAAACTTTCGATGCCCACCACAATCTCTGCCCGTTCGCGCTTCGGGGTACAGGCCACCGCCAGAATAACCACCCCGATCATGATTGCCATCGTCTTGGCCTTGTGCATGGTTTGCTTTCCTAACAGACCTGTGGCCGCCAAACAAGAAAGCTCTCTAGCCCGCGCGGTTCAGGCCCTAGCTGAGCAATACCGAGACCCACAGGTAAATGTGGGAGTTTGGGTGGCAAACCTAAAAAATGGCGAGGTCCTTTACACCCAAAATCCCGATCAAGCCTTGATCCCGGCGAGTAATCAAAAAATAT
>JAJFLL010000206.1 GCA_021772695.1 Deltaproteobacteria bacterium | reverse complement strand
TCGCCGTTTCCACTCAGGATAAAATTGATCAAATCAATAAAGTTCCTATTTATTCTGATCCAAGGCGTTATTTTGGATTTCCCAATCACCCTGATTCATCCAGCCATCATGGGCTTCCTGGGTTACACCCTGCGGGATGTGAGCGTTGCCTCGGTCAAAACCTTCGGCCACTTCCTAGTCTGCGGGCAGGGTTGCGAGAGAACCGTCCCAATCCCGAATGGTATGATTAAGTCCGTTTAATTTTTCCTGGTTGATTTCAAATTCTCGAACGCCTTGCCATTGGGTATTCACCCCTTGACTGAAGGCCGGAGACGCGCCCCAAGCGAGCGATGCGGCCAGCACTCCCAAGCCAAAGACACTAACGGACAGCCCTTGCAGGATTCGGTTTTTCAAAGAACGTGTTTCGATAGTCTTCATAGGCACCTCCCTTGTGCTGTTCAGAAATAAAGCAAAAGGGGTGCCAAAACCGACTCTTATAACTACTTGTTTTTATTATATTTTAATTAACAGTTTTTTATAATCACTTTTTAGCGGGAAGCCCCTCCCCCTCAGAATGTTCATCAGATGAACAGTTTATCCGATAAGGCGGCTGTGGCGCAAGCCGATCGATCCGAGGCAAAATCGTAACTCTTTGAATTTTCAAAAAAAATTCTTTTGGTCCTCCGTGGCCCATTTCTTGCTCCTTGATCCTGCGAGGCTATCCTGCCTCACTGAATAATAAGGAAGAATAACAATGGAAAAAGTTGACCTTATTAATATGACACCGCTGCACTCCATTCAAAGGCTCCAACCTTGGCTACGGGAACAGGAGCAAGATATTCGCCTCGAACCCGAAGCGGTGGGATGGGCCGGGCTCGGCAATGACGTCAAGGCCTTCGCCAAGGGCGTACTGGAACACGCGCAAGACGGCCGGCTGATCGCACGACACAGCTTCAGCGGCCTAAGCGCCTTCCTCCACCCCAACGCCGTCCTCAAAAGCGGCTTCCGCAAGGTTTTGCAGATCCACGAAGCCTCTAAAGACACGCTGGCTCTAGGTTACGGACTGGCCTGGCTCGGCGACATGGCCAACTCCGCCCTGCTGGGCATAAGCGGGGGCGCCGCGGCCACCTTAGGCTGCGCCCTTTTCCCCATCTTCGGACCCGGCCATTCCGTCTTCAACTTCTTTTCCAACGGCATCGGCGAAGGCGATTGGGACGTGGTTCGGGCCGTGGAAGCAGCGGTCTTTTTTGAAGACCTAATGGCAATGAAACATTTTTCCGAAGGCATCGGGGCCATGGCGATGGCTCCACTGGTCCTGGAGGCCGGGGTGTTGAGCGAGGCCATCGAGACAAATCGACATTTGGGAGACATCTTAAGCGACACCTTCGGAACCTACGTGGAATTTCTGGCCAATCGTCTCGTCGGCTATGATCCCAACAATCCCGTGGCGGGAGACAACTGGGCCACGGTAATGGGCAATGTCTTGGCTTTGGGATTGGGGTTCGGCATGGGCAAAGGCGCCACGACCAAAGCGGGTCAGGCCCATGGTAAGGGAGCAGCTGCCAAAACGGGCAATGCCGGCGGCATGGGAACCACGGTCGAGGCGACTCGGGTTACGGAGCGCAGCGAAGGAGCCAGTCGGGAAACGGGGATTCGGGATGGTGAAGTAAGGGTTGAAAAAAATCCGGAAACTAAAGAACCCGCGGAAGCCGGCACAGATATGCCGCGAGCTGATTTAGTGCAAATAGCTATCGCGAATAATCCTTTGGAGCAATTAAGAGACATCCTCTTCAACGAAGCATTGATGGATCCCCAAGAATCCAGTGTAACCCCGGATCCCAGAAGGCAGGCATTCCGCGAAATGATGGATATCTTGGAAGGCATGGCGACCCATGACCAAAAAATCGGCGCGGAATATGTCAAAACCCACACTCTTGACTGGCCGGGCCGGGTCAAGGAATTTAGACCCCAAAGTATTCGGAGCTTGTATGAAGCGCCGGCGGCCTTGGCGGAACTCGTTACCAGCTTAAATTTGCGGGCCTTGGAATTGGATTTAATGGTAATCAACCATCTTGCCCAAACGACAAAATGGAAAAACGTGGAATTCCTGGACTTAAGCCGGGAGTTTCTGGGAACTCCTGATCAAAGGCGTGACTTCGCCCACAGAAGATGGCTGCATCAGGAAATCAAAGACAAGTATTGGGAACCGGGTCTCAACGACCTTGGCGCCATGATATTTTCCCAATCGACCCATTGGAAAAACATCACCCACTTGAACTTGGAAGGTAATTTTATTGGATTAGCCGGCGCCCGATATTTCGCCAAGAGTCCTCATTGGAAAAATGTGAAGGTATTAAACATGAAATTTGGAATCGATTCGGAAGGCGCATACTGTATCTACACCTCTCCCAACTGGCCAAACCTTGAATTATTCGAATTCGGACTTCCCAACCAAGTCTACCTTAACCCCTAAAAATTCCGCACCCATCGCTACCTACTACAATGCGGGCATTTTTCAGAATGCTAAAACACCCTGCTGACGACAGGTTTCCCGATCTAATCCTGCAGCTTGAATTCGAAAACCTTGCCGGACACCCTGATTTGGGTGCCGGGCTCCAGGTAGACTCTGCTGTGGGCGGTTACTCGTCCAGGCACACCGTTTTGGGGTCGCACCCACACGTCGGCCTTCTCGGCGTAATTGATCAGATACCAGCCCCGGTGGTCGTAGGAGATTTCTCCCCAGGTCTCGCCGCCAGAGCGCTCCGCGTCACGCTCCACCGACAATTCATAAAGGCCGTTTTGCCCTCCGGAACGAAAGGTTCCCGCGGCGCTCTGTCCGGCGGTGAGGTAAATGCGCTTGGCGTTTCCCGCCATCAGAACAGCAGGTTCGACTTGCTTATTGAAATTCGGGCGCTTCCCATGGTCGGGGTGTGCCTTGCCTTGGTAGGGCAGATCCTGCATGATCGTTAGGGTGCCGTCCCGTTCGGGATAGACGCGATTTTAAAATCGATGCGAGGTATTATTTTCTCAATAATGGGTAAGAAATTGATTCACTCAATCGGTGAGGGAAGTGCAGTGAGGTATCAACTTAATTTTTAAGAAAAAAAAGTGCGCCCAACAAGATTCGAACTTGTGACCTTTGGTTTCGTAGACCAACGCTCTATCCAGCTGAGCTATGGGCGCTAAATATTGCCTCCTTCACGAAGGCTATTGAGGGCAATACCCCCGCTTACGCTCACCTTCAGCGGACAGCGTCCGCCGAAGC
>JAJFLL010000205.1 GCA_021772695.1 Deltaproteobacteria bacterium | reverse complement strand
CCAATAAAATTGGCACCTATGGAGTAGCGGTATTGGCCAAAGAACACAAAATTCCCTTTTACGTCGTAGCCCCCTCCTCTACCGTCGACCTGGAAATGGCCAGCGGCGAGTTGATTCCCATTGAGGAAAGACCCACCGAAGAAGTGACTTCCTTTTTCGGAACACCGTCGGCACCTGAAGGCGTCAAGGTGCTTAATCCTGCCTTTGACGTCACCCCGCACCCTCTGGTAGAGGCCATTGTAACCGAACGAGGGGTTGCAAGAATCCCATTTCAGGAAAATTTAAAAAAGCTTATGATGGGCTGATATGGCAAAAGTTCAAAAAGTTGAAAAAATCTGGCTCGATGGCGAGATGATCCCCTGGGATCAGGCCAATGTGCATATTCTAACCCACACCTTGCATTACGGCATGGGCGTCTTTGAAGGGATTCGCTGTTATGAATGCGACGATGGCCGTAGCGCCATTTTTCGACTCCCTGAACACGTCAATCGTCTATATGATTCGGCCCATATCCTATTGATGGACATACCATTCGCGAAAGATAAGATCATGAATGCTTGCCAAGAAATCTTTCGCGTCAATCAATTGAAATCCGGCTACCTTAGACCCATCGCCTTTATCGGAGATGGCGAGATGGGCTTATTCGCAACCAGTAATCCGATTCGTGTGGGCATCATCGCGTGGCCCTGGGGCACCTATTTGGGAGAAGAGGGAGTCAAAAACGGTATTCGCGCCAAAGTCTCCAGTTACACCCGCCATCATGTCAATATTGCCATGACCAAGAGTAAGGCCGTTTCAAATTACCAAAATTCCATTCTTGCCAAACGAGAGGCCGTCTTGGCTGGTTACGATGAAACCATTATGCTTGATCCCGAAGGTTACGTTTCGGAAGCTAGTGGTGAAAATATCTTTTTTACCAAAAACGGTACGGTCTTTACCCCACCCACCACATCGGCCCTGCAGGGCATCACCCGAGATACCATATTGACCTTGTTTGGCGAACATAAGCTAAAGGTGGTCGAAAGAAACATCTCTCGTGATGAACTTTACGTGGCCGATGAAATCTTTCTCTGTGGTACGGCGGCTGAAATAACCCCGGTTCGCGAATTGGACAACCGACAAATAGGAACGGGAAAACCAGGTCCCATCACGCAAAAGGTCCAAGAGCAATTTTTTAAGATCGTCAAAGGATCTCTGCCCCAATATCAGGAATGGCTCACCTATTTGTAATCTAAAATTTTTGAAATGGCTTAGGCCTCAAAGATAGAATTGCGGGAAAACCAACCCTGAGCTCTAATTGAGGCTTTCCTTAAAGAAGCGCCGCAATGCCAACTCAGGAGAAGCCGGATCGCGGTGTGGAGTCGTGCTCAGAGCGATTTCATCGCCAGAGCGCCGATGCACTTCTTGATTATTGAGCACCAAAATTTCATCTCGATGGTTGGGTAAGGAAAGGTATTCAAAGCGATCAGGCTTGGGTGGGGATTGCCGATTGAGGCCCAAGTAAACACCGCCACATGAGAAAATCTCGCCATGTTCGGCCAAGACTTCTTGGGCCGGGGTTACTTCCGTTCGATCTAAGATGCGCCCGCATTGAATTTTTTGTTTACCCTTCATGGAATGTCCCTTCCTTAAGGTGTTCTGCCTACTAATATTAATGAGCAAGATTCAGGCCAGGTTGAATAAGTGGGCGTAATTATTAAATGTACAATATAAACAGAATCATCTTGACGACTTGATGCAACGCGACATGGAATGCTCCTTCACAGCTGTAAAAAGGAGAAAGGAAAAGAGTCAAATTATCAGGATGTCTTGTCAATGAATTGACGCTAGAAATGGTCTATGATGCGCTGGGCCACAGGAAGCGAGGAGCCTAAAGCTCGCGCCACTTCCTCTGCAGAGGCCTTCTGTAATCGCTCGTAGGATCCGAAATATTGCAGCAGGCGTTGGCTCCGCACCGGACCAACTCCGGGTATTTGCTTGAGGCCTGAGTTCAGAGACTTTTGATTTCTTGCCTTGCGGTGGGCTTCGATACCAAATCGATGGGCCTCATCCCGCGCCTGCATCAATAAAAACAGCTCGTTGGAATGAGCCCGCAAAAAAATGGGATTCTTTCGTCCGGGTACAAAGAGACGTTCTTCAGAACGAGTACGTTGAGATAGGTCTTGCCCGGGACCGGCGCTCGGCGCCAATCGACTTTTGGCGATGGCCACCAAATCGATTCCAGTAAGGCGCAAATCCTTCAAAGCTTGTTGGGCTGCATTCAACTGCCCCTTTCCCCCATCAATAAGCAATAAGTCCGGCAAGGCCCAGGGCGCACTTTCTTTTTCACCGGAGGTCGACAAACTTCGTTTGAGCCTCCTGAACAACATTTCATAGAGTGATGCAAAATCATCAGGACCCGATACCGATTGAATGTTGAAACGGCGGTAGAATTTTCGCAGCGGTTCTCCCTGCCAAAAAACCACCATAGAACCGATGGTCTGGCCGCCTTGAAAATGGCTAATGTCGTAACATTCAATCCGTTCGGGAAAATTCTGTAGAGCCAACCTCTCAGCCAGTCTAATCATTACATTTTTTCTTTCTTGATCTTTTCCTTGCTGAGTTCGAAAGGTCTCGGTGGCATTTTTTTCGGCCAAACGAAGTAAGTCCAATTTTTCTCCACGACGCGGCACCTGCAGGCGAACCCTTTGGTTGGCGAGGTCTTTAAGCACCTCTTCGTAAATAGCAGCATCTGGCAGCGCGACAGGTAAAACTAATTCTGAAGGAATTTTGTGGCCGGCATCATAGTACTGGATAATAAAGGAGCTTAAAGTTTCTTCGGTTCCCATGATCGACTTGAAAAAATAGGCCCGGTGTTGGCTAAGAGTTCCTTCCCGAATTTTTAATAAAAATATTTGGACCAACTCGCCTTCCCGATACATACCCAGCACATCCCGATTGAGAGCTTCGTGACTCACTACTTTTTGTTTTTCGAGGGTTTTCTCTATATCGATCAGTAAATCACGGTAGCGGGCCGCCTCCTCAAATTGTTCGGTGGCAGCGGCAGAATTCATTTTTTGCTCGGCAATGGCCTTTATTTTTTTTCCTTTTCCCTCCAAAAACCATCTCACTTGCTCTACCATGGCCCCATAATCTTCGAGTGAAATCAGACCGACACAGGGAGCATCACACCGTTTAATTTCATATTGTAGGCAAGGTCGAGACCGGTTGCGATATTCATGGTCACTGCAGGTACGCAGCCGAAAATGTCGTTCGATAAAATCGACAACCTCCCGACAAGCGCCGGCAGAGGTATACGGGCCATAATATATGCCCCCATCCTTTTTTATTCTTCGGGTCGGATAAAGCCTTGGGGCCTTATGGTTGATGGAAAGTTTTAGACTGAGATAGCTCTTGTCATCTTTAAGGTCGATATTATACCGGGGCCGGTGTTTTTTAATTAGGGTATTTTCAAGGAGCAAGGCTTCCTTGGCCGTATCGGTAACCACAATCTCGATATCATGAACCTTAGACATGAGAAACTTCACCTGGTACCGCGAAGGGTCCTCTTTGGCGAAATAACTCATTACCCTCGACCTCAGATCAACCGCTTTACCTACATAAAGCACCTTTTCTGAGCGATCTTGCATGAGATAAACCCCGGGTTTTTTGGGAAAATGCCTAACCCGGTCTTTTATGGCCTCAAGATTCACCGCAACTCTCTAACATAATCTGACTTCTTCATTTGACCCTTTTTTCTTCTCGTGCCAAATTCGACCCCACGCCAATATTATGAAATCTGCGAAATTTAAAATCATTCGGCACCGCCTCAACCTCCTGGTTTTCTACTTCTCATTGATAGTCCTGAGTCTTCTTTTAATTAGATTTAATTATCACCTGCCTCCTGAACCTTTGTTAATCATCAATATCATTTGCTACTTATTAATGGGAGTCTATGTTTTCCAGGCTCTGGTCTTGTTTATCAACCTGGGCTTTAGAATTTTTCAAAGCTTTGAGTTTATCATTAAAGTGGTCATTCTGGGAGCCTTGGCCATCACCTATACCCACCCCTCTTTGGCCGCCGGCTTGATCATACTCGAGGAAGCCGTTAGGGGATTCAGAAATTTCATGCAGCGGGCCAGCGTCAACCGACTGTTCGATCGCTTGCGTACCCAACCTGCACTATTGTTATCATCCAGTTTCGCCATGGTCATAGCCATTGGTGCCATCTTGCTATCCCTTCCCCTTGCCACGGTAGGCAATCAAATCCATTTTCTCGACGCGGTATTCACTGCTACCTCGGCGGTTTGTGTCACTGGATTAATCGTACAGGACACCAGCAGCTTTTTTACTCCCTTCGGTCAGGGGGTCATTTTAGTATTAATGCAATTGGGTGGCTTGGGCATCATGACCATGTCTACTTCCTTGGCCATGATCATCGGAAAACGCCTGAGCATCAGAGAACGTCTATTTTTGCAAAACGTCATCGAAGAAAGCGATTACCAAGAATTTGCTAGAATCATACGCAGCATTTTTAAAATGACCTTTTTAATGGAAGGCCTCGGGGCTGCCATATTAACGGCAAGGTGGTACGGTGAATTCGGCAATTTTCCCAAGGCGCTATATTACGGCATCTTTCATTCCATCAGTGCCTTTTGTAATGCCGGATTTTCCCTATTCAGCAACTCCTTCGAAAATTACCAAACCGACCCTGTCATCAACTTGACGATCACCTTATTGATTATCGCAGGTGGCTTAGGGTTTGCGGTGATCTACGGACTCTATGGTTACCGCAGGTCGCCGAGCCCGCGACACCTAAGTCTTCATCTTAAAATGACCCTAGCGGTAACGGGCTTACTCTTATTCGGAGGCATGTTCTTTATTTACCTCTCTGAGTTTTCCAATTCCATGATCGGCATGCCCTTGGGCCAAAAACTTTGGATCTCGTGGTTCCAATCAGTGACCCTGCGCACTGCCGGATTCAACACCATCAATATGGCCAGTTTTTCATCGGCTACCTTATTTATGGCCATGATATTCATGTTTATCGGTGCCTCTCCGGGTTCGACAGGAGGCGGCATTAAAACCACTACCGTGGGGGTACTCTTTTTTACCGTACGCTCCATGATTTTAGGACGAGACACCGTAGAAGGTTTTGGCCGTTCCATTCCCTGGGATATCGTTAGAAAAAGTATTTCTATTACCTTTGTAGCGGGAGGCATCGTTTCAGTGGGAGTGATCGCGTTGAGCTTGGCAGACAATTTTACCCTTAAAGAAATTCTATTTGAAGTCACTTCCGCCACCGGCACGGTCGGACTCAGTCTCGGCATTACCGGCAAACTTTCCGCTCTAGGCAAGTTCTTGATTACCCTTTTAATGTACGTCGGTCGTATCGGTCCGCTCACCGTGGCATTCCTCATTGGCAGGGAAAAACCCAGCCGAGGATATGACTTGCCAATGGGAAAAATCGTTGTAGGATAGCGCTATGTCTCAGGTTGCCGTCATTGGACTTGGAAGTTTTGGTTATAAGATCGCCACTTCGTTGGCGTCGATGGGGGCTGAAGTCATTGCCATCGACATCAATCCCAGTCTTGTAGAAGATATTAAGGAACGGGTGCATCATGCAGTTGTTGCCGATTCGAGTGATGAAAAGGTTTTACGCAGCATCGGTATTTCCGACGTCGATGCGGCGGTAAATGCCATCGGCGAAAACATTGAAGTCAGCATTATGACAACGGTCATTTTGCGGCGTCTCGGGGTCTCTAAAATCATCGCCCGGGCCATCTCCCCTACCCATGCCGAAGTGCTTCGAGAAATCGGGGCCAGTCGCGTAGTACAAATAGAAGAACAAATGGGCGAACAGGTGGCCCGCTCCCTGGTAGCCGCCAACGTATTGCAACACATCACTTTTCCATCAGGGTACACCCTGGTCGAAATGGAAGCTCCCCGCCCATTTATCGGAAAGACCTTGAAAACTCTCGATTTGAGGCATAAATATGGAGTCTTATGTGTTGCCTTACAACGTAAGGTTCCGGCTATTGATGATAAAGGGCATTCTCTATTGAAAAAACAGGTGCAACCGGCGCCAGACCCGCATGATAAAATCCATGAAAATGATATCCTGGTATTGGTGGGCGCCGAAGAAGGCATAGGGAAGATTTTAGAAATCTAATGAAAAAGTGGAGCATTGCCAATCGAATCCAGTTTTCCTTTGTTGCCGCCATCGGCATGGTCTTGGTTATCGGATTTTTGTCATTTTATTATATCAACCGTCTCAATAAGGGCCTTGAGACATTAATCGAACAAGACATTCGCTTAGCTCGACTCACCGAAGAAATTAAAAGCGTCACCTTTGACATCTTTAAGCAAGAACGTCTGTACTTCAATGATACTACCGACACCGAAGCCTTAGCCGAATTACAG
>JAJFLL010000204.1 GCA_021772695.1 Deltaproteobacteria bacterium | reverse complement strand
TACGCCATATTCCCCAAAGCCGGTTTTGTTAGTGCTCGAAGATTTACAAGAATTAGAAGAGGTCGAGCAGATTGCTTTAATCCAATGGTTGCAAAGTTTATTGAGCGGTCCACTTCCCGTATGGATAATATTGGAATACCGTGACACCTTCGACGGCTTGCCATTGCAAATTGATCCACAAAGGTACTTTCAGATTCAGCTTGCTCCACTCCATCTAAATGATGTGGATGCATGGCTTCGAGATGTTGGTGGTCTAAAAAAGATTCCTGCGGAAACCGCAAAGACGCTCCACGAAAAAACCGACGGGCTTCCATTAGCCCTGACTTGGTGGGTCGGATTTTTAATTCAAAAATCCAAGAAAAAATTTCCTGCGAAAGCAGTAAAGGTCTGGCCTGAGAATGAACTTGAATTGACAGAAGAGATGATGAAAGCCTTAAGTGATCAGGAGTTGGCAGTATTACAATGCCTTCAATTGCACCCTTCCTGGGTGACCACGCCCCTTGTCTCTACAGTGACCGGTATATCGCAACAAAAAGCTAATCCTATCTTTGAAAAATTTTTAAAACGAGATTTCATCGCGAAAGATTCCAGCCAGCAAGGGCGGTTTCTGTTGCGGTTTCGGACCTTGGGGGAAACGGTTTTAAAACGATTAAACGTTGAACAAAAAAAGTCTTGGCATCAAAAATGTTTTCAATTTTTAAAGGCCCAGCAGGATTGGTTATTTCTTTCTACTTGGTTAGCCTGGCATGGTGCACAAAGTGGGCTCTCCCGTCAGGCCTATGGATCAAATCTCCTGGCAGGTGAATTTTTTGAAGCTCAGGGGCAAAATTCCGTTGCCTTGGCCTATGTGCAGCGGGCTTTGGAATTTGCCCAAGATCCTTTTCGACGTGCCTATGGACTTTTTCGCTTGGGAGAAACTGCCATGGCTGCCCAAGAATTCACCCAAGCAATCCAAGCATTGCAAGAGTGTTTTGATGGCGCCAAGAAAATACCTTGGTCCGAATTAGTCTTGATGGCGGCGGGACAACTTGGAGAGCTTTATAAATATCTAGGGCGCTATGCCGAGGCAGAACATTATTTTTCTACGGTATTGGCCGAACCCTCTCCCTTCACCGATCATCGTCCTTCCATACGGTTATCGTTAGGGCATTGCCTTTTGGAACAGGCAAAATATTCAGAGGCTGGCGAGCTATTCACACAGGTTTTGCAAGTTGAAGATGGTACCCTAGACCCTGAGTATACGATGGCGATTCAGCTAGGTCTTTTACAAGTATCTATTGCATTGGGCCGATTTACCGAAGCCATAGAAAAAATAGAGGCACTGGAAGGCCAGCTGACCCCAGAGCATTCCCAATTATGGAAACCACTATTGTTAATGCTGCGTGGCAAGGTATTGATCATTCAAGGCGAGCTATCTCAATCCATTAAGGTCTTAGAGCAGGCTGCGCAGGCCTTTGAAGCGTTTCATGATATTTACGGTAAGGTTGAAGTCCTATTAAGTATGTCTGCACCCTTATTGGAACATAACTTAGTTCACGAGGCCGAAAAAATTCTTAACCTATTGTCTAATTGGCATGAATTGCCCGAGATTCCGGCCTTAGGACATTCTGTGCGCCTAAGAAGATTGGCCATCGCCGCTTTCATGGGAAAATATCGTCAGGAAGATTTAAAGTTGGCCAATCAGGACCCCTATAACTTCGGTCGTTTAGAAGACTGGTTGCAATTTTGGTTTCACCTGGCCTTGGCCGGCATGACTCGAAAAAATACGATTTTTTTTCAACAGTTTGTTGCAAAAGCCCTCTCCATTGCCAAAACGGTGGCATCCCGCTTAACCGATGCTGACCGACAATCTTTTTTACGCCGGCCAGATATCGCCAGAATTTTTCGTTTGAGTGGTGAAGAAGATCTGGCCAATAAACAGCAAATTCGATCGGACCGCAGCAGCGAAACAACTGATTCCGTAGATGCCGCTACCTTGGCTCCTCCCATAAGAGATCTCCCTGATTCGGAAAGTGAATCATAAATTATCGGTAGGGTTTTTTCGTTTCCATCAGTGTTGGGTGTCATTGGGATACTCTTGTTGGGGCACCGCCGACGTCGGCAGTGAATCTTAGAAGGTTATAAATTAAGGTTTCTACCTGTTATCGACCTCGATGGTAGTGAGGTTTTGGTCGGTAATAAATATTAATTCCATTAAAATATGCTTCTTTTTCTGTCTGAGGAATTTGGAGTCCATGGTTAGAGGACTTGAGATTTGAGTGATTATTTAGGTCAGGTCACCCACATCCCCACATCCCAATAGGTTACACTGCCTTAGGTTGACGTCCGAGGTTGAATCCCCCCAGGGCCCGGGCTCCATACGGGCCCCAGCCCTGGGGGCTTTTGTAGTGGGGGTTCTCTTTTTTTTCTATTTTAGTGTTGACGGTAATTTAGTGCTGGTTCGGTTGATTTTGTGGAATTGAAATATTTCGTTGTTCATTCGTTCTGAGTGGGTCGAGATTTGGCGTACAACTTATTTGGCCCTTCCCTTTTAAAACTTCAAAAATCTTTTCTTGTTGTTGATTGGTGTGCGTTTCAGAGGGTGCGCAAAACTGGGTGTATAGTGGTTTCTGGTTCGAGTAAAAGAATAGGAGGCCCCCTTGAATCGCTTGAGTCAAATTTCTAATGATTTGTTGATCACTGACCTAAAAGACCTGGTCGCCCAGGAACGGGAGATGCTCTTAGAGATCTTGCGGTATTTAAAGGAAGTAGAAAATCGTCAGCTCTATCTCAAGATGGGGTATCCTAGTCTATTTGCCTTTCTGACCGAAGCCCTGTCTTATTCGGAAGGTGCTGCGCAACGAAGAATCCAGGCCATGCGCCTGATGAAGGCCTTACCGGAGGTAGAGCTCAAGATAGAATCCGGTGAAATCTCGCTAAGTGTGGCCTCCCAGATGCAGGGCTTCATTCAAAGGGAAGACAAGAAGCGTAAAATGGAAAAGGCTCCCGTATTAAGGCCTACTGAGAAACTGAAGTTATTGAATCAACTGGAGGGCACCTCCAGTCGGGAATGTGAAAGGCAATTGGTCAAAATCTCTCCCGAAGCGGCCATGCCCCTTGAAAAGACCAAGCCGCTCTCGGAATCCAAGAATTTGATTCAATTCGTGGCCAACTCAGAGCTAATGAACAAAATCCAAAGGCTTAAATCTCTTACTTCCCACAGCAACCCCGAGGGAAAATACGAAGTATTATTCATCAAATTAACGGAATTGGCCTTAGACAAGCTAGATCCGGAACGACGGGCCGAACGAAGAGAAAAAAGAAAGAAACAAGAAGCTGCCAATCAATCTCCAAACACCCCCAACCCAAGCCCCGAAAATTTACCCCCCGCAGACCATCTCAAAGCACAAAAGAAATCCCCAAATACTAAAGAATCCCCCAGGGCCGGGGCCCCTTGTGGAGCCCTGGCCCTGGGGGGAAGCCTGATCAGGAAAGAGCCTGATCTACCACCCAGCCCAAGGCCGCAACAGAAAAAACCAACACCACCGCCGACGTCGGCGGTGAAAAACGCTTCAAACAATGTGGAGAAACAGGAAGAGAAACTATACTCTTTATCACCGCCGGTGCCGGAGGTGCCAAGAACTCGATACATTCCTAACCAACTCAAAGACCATGTCTACAATAGAGATAAATATAGATGTCAATATAGAGACCCAAGAACAAAAAGGTCATGCGGTTCAAATTTCAAAATTCAATTAGATCACAAATACCCTTACAGTCTAGGCGGGGAGCACTCTGAGAAAAATCTTCGACTATACTGTAATAAGCATAATCGATATCGTGCCGAGACAATTAATTCTATACCCATATGAAAATGGTAGATTTCATTTTAAGTTTTTAAAGGAATATTATTTTAAAGAGTAATGTCGGGTATAGTTAGGTGGTGAACAATTAAACATTTCAGATCGCAAACCTCCCCTTAGAGAAATTATTGATATGGTGATCAAATTATATTTTACTTAATCCTTTTAAGAGATCTCAACAATACCCGACGCATCAGCTGAGTATCAGGCAGGTGTCCGGTCCAGAGTAAAAATGCCAGAGCGCCTTGATGGACCAACATGCCTTCACCGGTGTGGATGGCCAAGCCGGTTTTTTTTGCCACTTTTAGTAACGGGGTCATTCTTGGGGTGTAGACAATGTCACTGACCAAGGCCTTTTTGGGCAATTGATCCAAGGGAAAGTCAGGAAAACGACTGCCTGCCATGCCTATTGTGGTGGTATTGATCAATAGGTCCGCTGATTTTAGGACTTTAGAAAAGAGTGGGCCTTCTATGGGAGCCGAATAAATTGAAAGTTTGGGAAAATATTTTTTTAAATTTTTGACCAATACCTTAGCGCGGGAATTCGTGCGATTGCATAATGTGATTTGTTTTGCACCGGCTTGGGCCAG
>JAJFLL010000203.1 GCA_021772695.1 Deltaproteobacteria bacterium | reverse complement strand
CTTCCATAGGAGAAATCTCTCTCAAATGTGGGTTTCCGACGTCGGAAACGGAAATGAAATCTGGATGGTAGAAATGATTCCATTATTTTTCGTAATCTAAATTATCTATAGTTATCAAAACCTTGTTATGCAGCTAGCACCCCTCAAATCTCGTGAAATTTCATGAAATCCCTTGGCCCTCCTGGGGTCCCTGTAAATTTTATTTAAACCCTAGTAATAAAAAATTAAATAATTACATATAGTTATCATGGGCCTCCCGGCTTCCTCCCTTGGCACAACCCTTGCTCCTACCTAGGGAGGAGGAGCGAACGTTTTGGGAAACCCACATTCACATATTTCATCACAATTGGGCCGCAACCCGAGGGGTTTGTGGCACGATCCCCTGTCTCAAGCTGCGGTACAAACACCATCCACCGCCCCGGAAGAAACTCCTGGGAATAGCGCTACCACGACCGAAGCCGCCCAGGCGGTGGTGTTGCCGCAGACCCAACGCTCACTGGCCAAAGACGCTAGGTTTTTTTCGGACTCGGCCCCTACCGTAGAAGCCTTCTCCTTTCACACCGAACTTGCTACTGAATTAAAAGAGATTTACCGGATCGTGGCCGTTAAGGGCGAAAAGGCCGAGCATGCGGCCAATGCGCCGGCCGCCGAGGCCATGGACCACCGCCACCACGTGCTTCGACTTTGGGCCGAATACCAAATATCCCACCGAGTATTGAAAGAAGACCGATCGAATGGGGTGGATGGGTATCATCTGCGCACAGCCATGGATTTGGTCGCCGATCTTGCTGAAAAAATGCCCCATTTGTCTAGCGAAGAGAGCCTGGAGTTGGGAGTGCACCTTAGCCGTGAGCTCACCTTTTTAGTCCAAGCCGAAAAGAACTATGCACTCCAAAACGGGTCATCGGAAGACAGTGGTACGATGGTTTTAGCCAAAAGTCTGGAGGAAGTGGCGGTAGTATTGGGTCAAGAATTAGCTCAAAGCTTAGAGCGGGTCGAGAGTCCGACGCGTCGTTTGTCGGCTATGGCGGAATTTCAAGAATTACGACAAGCTTTTTCGAAAAATCGCCCTGAGCAAGAGGGCTTTGCCATACCTAATTTTCAGGGCCAAATGATTTCTCTGCACGAATCCCAGTTGGCGGCCAAAGAAAAGTTATTGGGAGTCGAAAAAGAAATTGCCCGGCTGACCGCTGGACCCGAACGCATGTTGTTACGGTTTCAAGTGCTCGAAGGCTTTTTAGAATTGGGCCTCAAGGACGAAGCCGATAAAAAGCTCCAGTCCTGGGCTCGAGTGGCCAAGTCGCAAGATGCCTCACCGGAACTCATGCAAGAATGGATCGGGATTTCCGCCGCCCTCATGCAGCGAGAGATCGACGTGCCTGCATCAAAGCAAGCGAGTGGATCCGTAGAGGGTATGAACATTGCCTTCGCCATTTGGCAAAAACTTCCCCCTCAAGGACAACTGGCCTTTGCCAAAACTCTGAATGACCTTTCTGTAGAAATGGGTCGCCATGGTCTTGATCGCCAAGGCGATCTCTTTCTCAATCGACAGTCCATGGCGGGCCGTCTCACCAAAATTGCTTCTTCCCCTAAACTGACCTGGAGTGCCGCCGAGCAAGTACAACTTGACCTGGAAGCCGGTCGCGCCAACGGAAACGTCGATCTTTTTCTTCAAGTCTATGAAAACCATTGGAATGACTTGAATGGTGCCGAACGCTTGCAATTGCGACAGGCCCATGGTGCCGCACTGTTGGAATTAAAAGAACGTTTTAAGAATGAGGACTCGAAACTCAAGACCATTGAGGAACAAGCCTATGTGCTCGCAGAGAGTTGGCGGCTAACAGTTACCGAAGGCCAACTAAGCCCAGAGGTAGAGATTTTAGCGGCAGAAGATGTGACCATGCTCGAATTAGAAAACCTGACCGAATTGGTCATGTTTTGCCATGGCTTTGGCACCGGTCTTAATGAACAAAGCGGGCGCGTGTCCCTCGATTCGTTGGGCAACCACCAAGAAGTTGAGCAAAGTCAAGCACCGCTCCATTTATTAGAGCGTAAACTGGCCAACTATCGCCAGGCCGATCGTGGAGCCGCCCAAGCCATTTCCGATCCCGGGCAACGGGCCTTGGCCCTCGCCAATCTCAACATCGAACAAAATCAATTGGGCGGCATTATCGGATCCCAATTAGTCGAGGTCTGGCCATACGCCACGGTGGAATTACTCAGCAAGGTTTCAAACGTGGACCTTTCAAGTGTCGCATCGTCGGAACGTGAGAAATTAATGCAGGATACCCAATGGCTAAAGGCCCAATTGGGATTGGTCAGCCTTTACGACCGGGCGAAAAGTTTATTACGTGTGGAACTACAAACATTGGCCACTGAACAAAAAAGGTTGTCGCGTTCCTCTCATGAGAATGATCCCATCATGCGCGAGCTATTGGGTCAGGCTAAAACCAACCCTCAAGAGCGAGCCCGTCGCCTCCAGGCCATTCCCCACCAAGTCAATAATGCCACCTGGGCATTGAATTCCGTTAGCTTGTGGGCCGAACAAGGAGCTGAGCAAGTGGCCGAGTACAGTACCGGTGATTTGCAGGCAGTGGCCCGCGCCATGGCCCATTACGAGGGCGGCCGCTACGACGATGCGGTTATTCTATTTCAAAATTTAATGGAGCGTGAAAGCCTCGATCATCCCGATGCACAGACCATCGTCGACTCTTTGGGTAAAAGCCTTTTGTCGTTGAATCAAGGTCGTTTGGATCGACAAATCAATTTGTTAAAGGCCTTTGCCCGCGCTGAGGATTACCCCAGCGCCGAAGCCTATCAAAATGCAGCGAAGACCGGTCGTCGCGGTCGCAATGAGCGACAGGTCAATCGGGGATTGGCCGAACTAGGAATTTACTTACGCAGTCTACCTCAGGACCAGGCCCCGACAAATCTTACAGTAGCCATCCATCGCTACCTTGAATTGCACCCCGAAAGCGATGCCGTAAAAAAGCTCAGCGATTTTATTTACCAAGGCCCCAGTTCCCAAAGCAAACACCACCGGGAGATCTCTTCCTTATTGGGTGCCATGGACAATCTTGATAGCGCCGCCGATGCCCAACAGGCATTGGGTGAATTGCAAATCTTATTAGATAAAGATGTGGATTATTGGGAAGGCGAAGGCGAGATGATGATGGCCCTCTATCAGGCCTCTTCACAAATTCAGGCCCATATGCCCTTGGGTTCCGAGGCCGCCAGAAAAGTTCGATATTTTGAAAGTCGTATCCAGACCGAAGAGATGTCCGGACAATTTTACCGGGAATTATTTAGCAAAGAAAACGCCGCCATGTTGGCCCTGACTTTCGTGGGTGCCGGAGTGGCCGCTAAGGCCGGTCAATGGGCCGCCCGTGCCATGCGAGCACGGCTGGCCACCCAAACGGCTATTGGTGGGGTCATGACCAGTGCCGAATTAGAAGTGGTGGCTGCAGAGCTGGTACAAATGGGTCGAGTATCCACGGTGGCCGAAGGGGAATTATTTTTGGCTTCCCGCGGACTACTTGCCGAAGTCACCACCGTTGATATGGCCGGGATGGGTATCTCTCAAGGCCTAAAGATTGCGGTCTTACCTGAGGCGGCCAACGTGGGCGCCAATGCGGCCACCTTCTGGGCCTTTAACCACATCACCCAGCCCGGGGCGGAGTCCCATAACTTGGGGGCCACCGCCATCGATGTGGGGATGATCCATTTTGCCATGAAACCCTTCCACAGTTGGGGTCATTTGGAAGGACTAACCATGCGCATCCTGGGTGGTGCCTCGGCCATGACCGCTGCAGGGGTATTGCGAACCGAGATCCATGAGGTTTTACCGGGACTGCATTTGGCCCATGAAGGTGAAGACCCCTTATCGGTATACAGCTTCCTCCATAATGTGGCCTTTGGTGCCGGGATGGAAGCCGGCGGTGCCGCCGTAGGACGTCGCTCTAGCCGATCCGGCCATATGAAGGTCAAGGAATCTCCTGCCCGGCAAAAGAATATCCAAAAAATACGTCAAGAGTTGGCTAGCGTCGGATTAAAAATTGAAAAAGATGCCCAAGGCAATCTCAATAAGGACGGAGAAATCTTTTTGCAATTGGCCTCGGGCCACCTGAAGAGTTCTTCTTTTAGTTTTGGGCGTTGGATGCAAATGATGAAGGGAGGCGGATACCTACAGGCCGATTCTTATTTGCAAAAGAGCGGCTTGGATCTGAGAGTGTCCGCGAAGGGCAAGATTTTAAGTAAAGACGAATTCGCAGCCGCAAAAAACCATGACGGTATCTCGGACGTCGAACTGGCACGGCTCAAAAAAGAAATTCCCCGGCAGATGCTGGACCTCATCAACGATGAATTGGCTCAAGTAGGTCTTAGCTTTTTGGATCTGCAAGGAAAATTGAATGCCAACGCCAAAATTTTTATCGAATTGTTGAAGCACCATATGCATGGAAGCAATGGGTTTTCCTTCGGTGAGTTCGTTAGCCTGCTAAAAAATAAGGGAGGCCATGTTGCATCGAGGTACCTCTCTAGAACCAAAGTACCCTATTGGGTGAGTCCCAATGGGAAAGTACAGTCGAGAGGCAAACGGTCCGGCCAAGATATTCGCAAAGCCCAAATCGAAGAACTTTCAAAAGTATTGGAAGAAATCTCCGATATTGAAGGCGATGTCTTAACTGATTTAGACACCTCAACAAATACACCGGAAACTGAGCCTGTATTAGACGATTTGCAACTTTTGTTTCAGGAATGGAACCGTGAGCAAAGCAAAGTTGCCAACGGAGACAATTATGCCAGGCCAAAAGGTTCTCATGATCTCAGTACGGCCAAAGATACGCCGGTTCGAGTACCCACCGAAAAATTAGTTCGAGAGAAAAAAACCAGCGCCGATGTTGTGGAATTGTCAGATCCTAACGCCGAGACCGCAAAAATTTCCTTGGAAGATCGAGCGGGATTGCCCTTGGCAGCTGGTGAACGTCGAAAGGTAGACACCTCTTCTCCGGCCATTGCCTTAGATGGGCGAAATGGCATTTCTTCTAACGAAGCCGCCTTTCGATTAAAACAGGCCGAGATTTATTTACGACAGGTGGATTCGGTATTTTACCGATGGGTTGGTGCCGAGGACTCTATTGTTCCGGGATCCAAACATTCCTCAGTAAAAATGAAAGTTGAAACCACCGAGGCTCCAAACGGGATCCCTTACTTAGAGGCGGCCATTAGGGTAAAAGGCGAACATCGTGCTGCAGCCTTGGTAAAGGACCTCGAAAAATCCGTTCCTATGCTGAAATACCTAGGGACAGAAAAGGGCAGTGAGGTTTATCAGATTTCTTTTCTCCACGATGGCCCTATGGTCAGGGTAAAAATAGTTCCAGAAGCCTTACCCTATGATGCAAATCATGCGGCAGAGATATATCAAGCCTTTCGAAAATATTTTTTACCTACTCTGAATGCATGGTTTCAACAAAGTGGATTAAGAGCCGGCTATGCTGCCAGGACCCATGCTATTCTGGATCGATTTGATCATCTTTGGAAAAAAACCGATTTAAATCCGCAGGAGCAAGACGCCATAATGAATTTGGTGGAGTACCTCAAAGAGGTACCCAGCATGATTCGGCATACCGATGTGATGGATCGTGTCCACCAGGCAGAGCAAGTCGCTTTGCGAGTGGGACCTGAGGCGTATCAAAAAATCCAAGACCAAAGTGATCGGGCCTTAGATTTATTCGGAGAAGTGCAACGAAAGCTAAGTCTGGATGAGTTGGCTACCGGTAAAGTGCTTCCTGAAAATCAAGAAATTTACCAACAATACCAGAAAGCCTTAAGCCGACTTGATGGGGAAATCGTTGCCCTGATGCAGTTGCCCACAGGAGAAGGTGAAATTTTTGGCGCCGCCGCCTCGCAGCGATCCAGTCTTTTAGATTTCTCTACTCAAGAGGTAGCAATT
Organism: Deltaproteobacteria bacterium; assembly: GCA_021772695.1. Classification (GTDB taxonomy): domain Bacteria; phylum UBA10199; class UBA10199; order DSSB01; family DSSB01; genus JAJFLL01. The sequence continues at coordinate 7,115 of JAJFLL010000203.1, read as the reverse complement.
TTTAAAGACCTGGGAGTCGATAGTGCCAATAATTTGGTAGATCCTTCCGGGAACGGTGCAAAGCGCTACGTACTCGCCTACGGGCTTGATCGTCTACTTCGCATGTCGCAAGTACGTCAGGATCCACGCATTGATTGGGGAATCATGCGGCTGAGCGGAGCCATCCGTCAGCAATTGTCACGAGGACAAAGGTCTCATGCAAGCCTAGACGCCTTGTTGGCAAAATACCAACGCAATGACTTGGGCATGCCCTTAAAAAATACTGCGGTGGCAATCGGACCACAGGCCTTTGCCTTTACGGGTTCGCAGCGAAATGTCCTGGCCGAACAGTTTCCAGCAGGCGAGGTTCCTTTCGGAGTAGATCCCAGTAATGTCTTGGAAGTATTATTGGCTCTGCACCAATTGGCCAGAAAGGGTGGCGGCGTAGGAAAAGGTCAACAAGCCTTGCGATTGAAGCCCATGGGTCAACAAGTTTTAACTAAAATTGGTGAAGGCTACGGTCCCCTTATTCAAAAGATTCACCCCGAGCTCTATCAATATTATTTATCTTTAAATGGCAATCAGCGCATCGGATTTGATAGTGGGCGAGTCCATTTTCGTGCCTTAGCTGGCGCCTGGGCCCGGTTGCGGGATTGGGTTAGTCGAGATGCCGACACTTCTGAAATTTCTTGGGATGTGCTTCGGGGACAACTCCATGAAGATATCCTTAGCCTTGGAAAACAACGTCCCAATCTACAAAAGGAAATAAAAAATCTTCCTAGGCAATTTGGTGAGCTGTTTGAGCGCGGTGCCACCGTGGAGCAACGGGATGGCCAGAATTTCTTGGTGGAGCCTAGTCGCGGCAACCAGGCCATCATGACTCGACCGGTAGGGGCAGAGGTACAACTCGCCTATCTCGAATGGCAGAAACGTCGCGGATTTATTGAAACCAATGTTGGCCAGACGGAGCAGGCCTTGGCTGAAATGCGAACTGGATTAGGATCTTTGGGAGTCACCGTTGAAATAGCACCACTGGATTCCGAAACCTCCCCTGGCCTGAGAGGTCTTTCCGGTCAGGAACGAGGCGCCCTGGTTTACCTCAATGAAATATTTAAACAAATGCCGGCGCATTTCTGGCAGAGTGCTCAGATTAAAAAGATTGCCATCATGACTCCACGGCCGGGCATGCATTCAGGGGCCCATTTTGATGCCAATACCCAAACCGTTTATATCTACTCTGATGCTTTCAAGGGATCGCGACGAAACCTGGCCGCGGTGGTCCTCCATGAAATCGGTCATGGTACCGCTCGACGTTTTACCACTCCCCATACCGAAATTCCTTTTGAGGCGCAAAATCGTATGGCGCTGGCCCATCGGGTGATCAATCTACACGAAGCGCATCTTGGTTTAGATATCTTGGATGGCCCCCAAGCCCGTGCCAATTACCAGCGCAGCCTTCCGGAATTTTTGGCCGAGCTCAACCTAATGTATGTGGCCGCCGGCCCCAAGCTGAGACAGCATATTCAAAATATACCGCGAGGTAGCCGAGAGCGTAAGGCCTGGGAAGAGGTCTACGCTCAGGTAAAGACTCGAATCTTTGGTGGTTTAGAATTCGGCAGTACTCGACCGGAATACGCTGAAATTCAGGCCATTGATTGGGATAATGCAGGCAGCGTGCGCCAGGGAGGCTTTCAAAGTCAGGGTCCCGCTCAAAAGTATGGATCCTATGCGGCGTGGACTGATCCTAGTAAATTTTACAACCCCCATAAAAAAGCCCAACCGGTCAATGAAGATGCGGTGGCACAATTTAGCGACGGGGCCATCGTGGCCGACGGTATGGGCGGCCATGGCGACGGAGACAAGGCCAGTGCCATCGTGGTGCAACAATTTGTGAATGAGATGCAAGCCGGTGGTGACATGGTCTCCGCATTCAAAAATGCCGCTACCGAAGTGCACCGTTTTAACGGCGAAAAGGGAAAAGCCGGTGCTGTGGCGGTGGCCATGAAATTACATCCCCAGGAGGGGCCCACCGAACGCTTAGAAGTGGTGCATTCCGGTGATGCCAAATTGGTAGTCTTTCTTCCCGATGGCCGGGGCGGATACCAAGTGGGCCCTCAGACCTTCGATCACACCCTAGGCGGTGAGATGTATCGCCAAGGGCGTTTCAATACCATGCAAATGCGTATCGATCCCCAGGCCCACGCGGTGGCTTCTGCATTAGGCGCAAAAATTTATGATCCCATCATCGAACATCAATGGTTTGACCTGCCTCGTGGGGCTAAAGTGGTGATGGGTTCCGATGGACTCTGGGACAATATGACCCCTAAAGAAGTGGCCCAAATCTTAAATCGACCCGTGGCCGCCGAGACAGAAGTGGCCCAAATCAAACAGACCTTGGATTGGAAGATGGAACAATTTGATCGGGCCAAAAAAGCATTAAAGGCTGGAAGAGGGCATTACCTGCAAGTGGAGGAGTGGAACGAATTTACCCATGAAATGGAATCGGTGGATATCAAAGTGGTTCCGCTAGCCGATCATTCGGGCATGTTTATTTCTCGCCAGGGCAATGTCTACAACGCCCAAGGTCAAGTGCAAGATCACTTTAAAGTCGATAACCTGGCCATTTATGTCTATCACCACGATATTCCTTAAAAAATCGCAACTATCCAAATGCTTGGTCGAAAATTCATAAAATTCCATAAAGCGGACTGGGGTAAAGTTTAAGGAAATCAATAGTATAGCCTATGGATTCCCTCAATAGTCCCTACATCTCCGCGCAGTGGGACCCAAGCACTCTGAATGCCGTCGAGCGAGGCCAATTATCGGCCATCGTCTCTGGTGCCGATGAGCTTGGGCAACGCCAAGATCTATTGAATTGGTCTCAGACTCAAATAACGGAATCACAAGCGCCGCTGGCCCTCGAAATACTCTACAATCTGGCCCAAGGAAACGATGCCATTGCCAAACAAGCTGAAAAGATTCACAGCTCGTGTGTCGGGACAGGTTTTTGGCAGGACCGATTAGAATTTCACAGTCAAAGTTTTCTCCATCATTTGACAGACCCGGCATTATTGGGGGGAATGGTGGGCGGAGCCATCGCTTTTCAGCGCTTACACCGTTTGGGAATGGGTTGGTGGCGTACAGCAAGGGGTAGCTCTTGGACCCAACATCAAGCCGGTAAGCTGGCTGCATCTGCCTTAGGTTTTTCCGGTGAAGTTCCGGTTTTTCTGGGTACGGAAAAGGCCATTCGACATTTCTCGGGCCAAGCTCAAGATTGGTCCGCCATGACCTTGTGGAAAGAAGGCCAAACCCTGGCCTGGCAATTATTCTTCTTAAAATCCTTTCAAAGCTTGTCCAACACAGTTTTTTACCGCGCCCATGGCATGAGTTCTGAACTCGGTGCGCTGACACCATTGCAGGGCGCCTCAGGAGTTAGCCAAAAATTATTGCCCTATGCGAGTTCGGTGGGGGGGATTTTCGTGGCAAATCATGCAGAGGCTTGGCGTCAAGAAATGCCGGCCCCTGATGCGGGTATGGCCTTGCTCGATGCGATGGTTTTTAGTGCTCAATACGGGTTTGCCGGGCGATTGGGTCAGGAGATCATAAGCGCCCCCATGGCCAGAAAAAACTCTCCTCAAAAAACGTCCACTGCCAAGGATGGCCAGCTAGATATTTTTTCGCCCTTACTATCTCAAAAAGTTTATCTGACTCCTGAGGGAATACCGCTGCGGTGGGATCAAAAAGATTCCGAACTTTTTGCACCCCATGCCTGGTCCCGCACCCTAAAACCGGGCGAGGGTACTAGTCCTGCTCCTTCAGAAACATTCATCCACAATTCTCAGTATCGCGATGCCTTGAGCAAGGTTCTTAAAATCGATCCCAATGATCCCCAGATGTTTCGGATCCATCGGCATATCTCCAATACGCAAATCATGAATCCTCAAGAGTTTCAAAGACAGTTGTTGTTCGCAAGTTTCCCCCCAGCTCCTTCCTTAACCCGCTTTCATACTCATGAGAACCTTTCTAGTGCCGATATTTTAGAGCGAGGCACCCATACGGTGCGCCGGGCCTTTAAATTTGATGCATACCACAAAGTCTATGGCACCGCCTTCGATGCCCTGACTCAAATCATCATTTCAGAACTGCTACCGCGGAACCAACCACAGGTGCTTGGCGACTTTTTTCGCCTCTTGGCCTTCAACCCTCATATGAACCATCTCGAAGGTTTTATGGAGCAGCACGGTATCGGTCAGTCCTTCCAAATGCCGCCTCTCCAGAAACGCCCCTATCTCCCTGCGAACCATCCTTGGGCTAAAAAATTGAATGATATGTTATTTATTGGGGAAGAGCACCGTATCCTTACTCAATACTTGGCTACATACCTTGAGGGCACCCAAGTTCCCATTTGGATGCGTCCGGAAAATAATTATGTAGAAATGTCAGACGGTTCGAAAATTTCTATTACACCGGAGCTGGCATTTGCGGTCATCAAAAAAACCCACGATTATCTCAAAACTTATCGCAATGGTCTTGAGATTTTACATTTATTCGAAATGGCCCTTAATCGAGCCGAGGACTCAGCCATTCCTTGGTTCTATTTTGATAGATTGATCAAAGTGATGCTCACCGATAATCCCAGGCAATGGAATACCATGCAACCCAGATTTTTAGAAATTGCCTATACGGAAGGTGCCTTATATTCACAATTTTTTCATACCATGGAACATTCTCAGAAATTTGCGGGAAATTTAGAGGAGGCCATATACTATACGGATGGATCTGTATTTAGCGCCTATTTAAATGACCCCAAGACGGCCCGTCGACTGGTAGATATCTTGCCTAAAATTAGTAGGTTGTTGGATGCTCAAACCGCTCAAAAACGTCGAGATAGATTTTTTGAAAAGGCCCAATGGGCATTAAATCAAACAAATTTTGAGATGGGCCGTGAGACTGTCTTGTCCTTATTGGAGTTTACCGATTCCCCAACCGCTAAAGCGGCGGTGGCTGACATTCGATCGGGAAAATTGGATTTTGAACTGGCCACTCAAGAGGTGATGAATCAATACCTTTCAGGGGACCATGGCCAAACCGGCTTGTTTATCCCCCCAAGACTACGTAAAGACGGAGTTCGCAATCGTCCGCTCATCTTAATCATAAAAGATCATCCCGAAGTTAACAGTAAGTGGGATCTGCTAAAACGTTCAGTGGATTATCCGCGATGGTTGATCCATGAATATTCACATTTTAAAAACGACTATTCCGAATCAGAAGGATTTATTCTGCTTCGCGATGCCCACCATCAAATGAGGGGGGAATTTCGTGCCTTCCTTGAGGAAACTTTTTTGGCCATGAATCACGGGTTTATCAGAGAATGGCTTCAAGGTGATATCAATCCATATGGCTGGGCGGGATCCATGCGGGGGGTCATCGAGCAAGCCTATTGGGAGGCACCACGAGAATTATGGGTTGATCCTCAAGATGTCGAATCGATTTTAGAGTGAGGTTTATTCGAAAAACGAAGTGCAGCCCACACCAGTAGCGCAATTCCAAATAAGGTACTGGAACGAATCCAGACACCCAATGGAAACTGGGTTAATATTAGCAAACATAGGACACAGCCTAATAGGGGAAATACCCAAGAAAAAGTGATGCCATCATGAGGTACCTTTTTCCTTTTGATTTGCAGTAGGCTCAAATGAACTAGAAGAAAAACAATAATAATTAGCAGGCTTGTGGTTTGAGCCAGTACCTTGAGTCCCCCTGTGTAAACCAGCAATAGCACAATTAATCCCGACATCAGTACTCCGACCCATGGGGTGCGACGGCGGGTATGGACCCTACCAAAAAATTTTGGCAGTAATTCCTCATTTGCCATTCCATACATAAGACGGGAAGCCATAATCAGATTAATCAAACCCGTATTGGTAATAGCTAAAATAGCGATAAGGGCAAAGTAGTGAGTCAAATGACCTAGACCCGCCTTGTCAAAAACCAATAATAACGGAGTCTCGCTCTGGCCGATCAAGCTTAAGGGAACGGTATAGAGAAGGACTAGAGTAACTGCCATGTAAATCACCGTAGAAACGGCGATGGCCACCAATATGGCTCTGGGTAGATCCCGTTTCGGATTTTTACATTCTTCGGCCAGGTTGGCCAAATCTTCAAAGCCGATGTAGGCATAGAAAGCAATGGTCACCCCGGTGAGTGCCGCGGGAAATTGAAATTGAGTCAAAGAAACCGGTGCAAGTGTTGCGCCAGAACTCCCCCCTAAAAGCCAAGCTCCAACCGCGATGACGGCAAGCAGGCCTCCCACTTCGACGAAGGTCAAAAAAAAGTTTACCTGGGAAGATTCTTGGATTCCCCAAAAACTCAAAAAAGAAACCGCCGTAATTAATAGTAATTGAGCGACGATAGGTGAGAAGGGAATGAGTTCTTGTAGATAGTGACTGAAGGCCACCGTTACCGTGGCTGCGGAGGCTAGTCCGGTTCCTAAAACGATGACTCCGGTGAGGGTGGCGGTAAATCGGCCGGGAAAGGCGCGGCGAACAAAGGCGGCTGCTCCTGCGCTAACTGGATACCGAGCCGTCATCTCGGCATAGCTTAAACCGGTGATGCCGGCCACCAGAGCGGCCAATAGAAAGGTAAACCAGGCACCCATGCCGGCCAAGCCGATGACCTTACCCACCAGGGCATAGATGCCGGCCCCCAAGATATCACCGATACCGTAAACGATTAAGGCCGTGCCTCCCAATTTTCGGGCCAAAGTTTTCAATGGGGCTTATCCTTATGCTTATATTAATGGCCTGCTATTGGCGGAAGTTCCAGGAAAAAATACCTAAAGATTTAGGTCAGCTTTATCCTTGCTGGATGCCAGCAGGGGCAATAGACTGGCGCCATGGCTACCAATGTTAAAATTCGCGCCTTCGATTTCGCTCCCGGTCGAGTGCTACTTAAAAAATACGAAATAATTAAATTATTGGGTTCTGGATGGGAAGGTGAGGTTTACTTGCTACGTGAACTTGCAACCGGCATTGAACGAGCAGCGAAATTCTTTTTTCCTCAACGTAATCCTAAAAATCAAACCATTCGATATTATGCTAAAAAGTTGCATAAACTAAGACATTGTCCGATTGTTA
>JAJFLL010000202.1 GCA_021772695.1 Deltaproteobacteria bacterium | reverse complement strand
AGCAAATCCATCAAGGCCCGGAACTCGTTTCCCCATACCAAGCTCTCGGGACTGATGGTTTTCATCACTTTACGGTAGGCATGGTAGGCATCCTGGCGCAGCTCGCTCGAATACCCCGAATCCATTAAGTCTCTTAAGGCGGGTAAACTTTGGTTAAGAATATCCTTTTGGATTCGCCATTTGGGGAATAATTCCCGATAGGCCTTTAGGGCTTGTACTTGAATTTCAGGATGTCGATGCTGCATCAATGAAACTAATGATCCCATGGCCGCCTGAATCTCCGGATGGGCTTCGGGTAGGCCCCGTTGAAAAATGGGCAAATAGTATAGGGCACGTTCACGAATCCTCAAATCCCGATCTTTTAGGAATTTACGAGTCAGCTGAGAAGCCTTGATAATTTCTTGCGAGTCCCACAAAAACAAGCTCACCCAATTCCAATAATTTTCTAATAAGGCCAGGGGAGGCGATTTAACATCGGCCAAGAGCGAATGTTCCATAGCTTGAGAAAGATCACGGGCCCGGCGGCTATTGGGTTGGGTATGGGTGCCCAAAGTAGAAATTAATTGGGGAAGATAACTTTCCCGGGCCGAATCTTGCTGTTTCAGTTCGGCATAGATGCGACCTTCAATGGTGGGTAAAAGTTCATGATCCGGCTCTAAAGTCCTGATCAATTGATTATAGGTACGCCGTGCCAACATCTGACCCGTGGGATCAGGAGTTTCGGTCAAATCCCATAAGATCGTCTCCAGTTGGGTCAAGGCGTCAGCGTCGTTTTTAATGAGCTCATATTGTTCCTGAAAAAATTTTTGATGCTTCATAAAGCGGGCGGGGTGCTGCTTCCATTGTTCCAACCAGAGTAGTTTGTTTGCTTCTGGTGCTTTTTTCTCTGCAGCTTTCTTGCCGGACCACACCATGCCCAAGAGGCCGGTGGCCATTAAGGTAAGGGCGACGAAGGCACTTTCACTGCTGGTCGTAGTCACCGACTCCACGGCCGCATGGAGGTCAGGGGACCAAAATAAGGTACTCATCCCGACGGCCATGGCCGCTAGCCCGGAGCCGAGCCCACCGGCGGCTGCTATGGACCCGGAAGATTGGGTCGGGGGTGGCGGTTGACTGGGATTGAGCAGGCCTTCCTTGGTTCCCTCCCAAGTCAGAAACATAAATAAGAGTTTGACGTAGCTGTCGTGCAGACGGAATCCATACTCAGACAACCGGGGATAGATCTCCTGCATGGCGAGCCAAGGGGTCTCGCTTTGTTCAAAAGTGTTTTTTATTTCAGAGATATTTTTAAAGGCTTCCGGATCGGAGATCGTTCCCATTTGAGACAGGCTTGAGAGCAATTCCTTCCAATTATTTTCTTGGTAGTAGGAATAGAACTGAAAGACCTTCTCTCTCTCTTCATCGGTCAGGCTATGCACCCGTCCCATATCGTAGAGCACGATGCTTCCCTCATCGGTCATGCCTAGGTTTCCGGGGTGCAGGTCGTAGTGGAAGGTGCCCGATTGCAGCATGGCGGGGATCAACTGGTTCTCGATACGGTAAATGAAATCATTTTTTTCCAGGGCGCTCAATTGCCGCAGGCGCTTCGCCGGCAAGTATTCCATACCGATGACTTGAATGCCCCGTAACAACTCACTGAAATGGGGAATTTGAAATCCGGGCGGTAGATGGGCCTTGAGGGCATGGGCCTTGTCCATCTCTTGTTCCAATTTTAGTTCTTCTAAAACGGTGCGCTGATAAAATCCCAAGAGATCCTCAGCGGCCTGAGCACCGGATAATTCTTGGCGGTGCACCGCCAAGTAGCTGCGCACCTGCTCTACCAAATCCACGGAATCGATCAGATGCCTACGCTTACTTTCAGGGATAATCTTAAAGACCAGTTGGGTATCGTCCATCATGGAGCCTGGGTAGACCCCACCGATGGTGCCTTCCTTGAGGGGTTCTTGGTAGCGAATCTGAATGTTTAATTCTTCCAGCTCGACGAATTCCCCCACCGCCGTGCGCCTGACCTCGATGGGGTCTTGGGGGGCATTGTCTTCCTGAAATATTTCGAAGCGACTGCGATATTGCGGCGGAACGGCAGGATGAATACTCGCCAACTGTAGAAGTTTTTCCAATTTGGCGACCCTACCAAAGACTAGGAGACGTGCTTCGTCGGTAGTCACTCGATTTAATTCGGCCTTCAACAATACTTGCTGGGAATGATCGAGGGCCATGTAGGCAAAAAGCAACAGGGCCCGTTCCAGGCCTTGCCGTTCGGCGATAAAACTGGGGAGGTGATTCTCGCTGAGAACCTTTGCGACTTCTTGGCGGACCATCTCAGCGTGAAAGGTTTCTACCTCTTGCAGCCGCGTATTCAAACGAGAAGTTATTTTTTCCCAATTTTTGGATTCCTTAATTTGACTTTCATCTACCTTGTTCAAACTACGGTCCAGGGCCGCTCCTAGCCAGAGGTGATCCCCAGCGTTTGTTAAGATCTCTTGAAAGTTTGACACGGTAAGATTTTCGTCCCATTGCGCCAGTGATAAATTTTGTAATGCAGTTTCATGGGGAATAATTGCATCAAAGGCATCCGGATAAACTCTAAAGATGGCAGAGTTAAAATAAAATCCATAAGAATCTACAAAATCATAACTTTGGGTTAGTTCAAGGTAGGTCTTTAAAAACCTCAGGGCATCTAAATATTTTCCAATCCGTTGCAATGGACTTAAACGAATCCGATCTCGGTTCTCGACAAAGTGGGAACGAGTATTTTGGAGGCCCAACTCAGACAATAAGGTCAAATTGGAGGTATGACCCTCCAAGAGAAAGGTTAGGTACTCAACGATTAAATCATTGTCTTGCAAAAAACCTTGTAACAGAAAATCAGAGACTATCCCTTGGGGATGGCGTGAGTGCTTGAGCTGATAGAATAATTTAAAAAAGGATATTTCTTTGGCTTCGGGACCGTGAGCCAATGCTTCCAGATACCCTTCTAACCAAGGACTAAAATTCATGTGTCCCGTCGATAGGCGGAAAATATACCGCCGCTGTTCCCGGTTCCACGACAGGGAGGCCAGCCCCCTGGCCAAGGGGAATCTATCCACACCCCCTGGCCCTGAGGTAAAAATAATTTTTACTAATTTTTGCCAAGGGATCTCGGCAATTTCGTTTGGAATAGCGATCTTAAGTATATTTAAGATAAAATTCATGGCAGGGCCTGGATCAGCAGATTGGGCATGGCCACGAAGTTCACTCCCCGTAAGCTTTGCTAGAACCTTGAGGCTGGCCTGTTGGAATTTTTCCTCAGGAGCCTTCAATCCCGCTGCCAGCTTTTTCCCGTGGGACTTTAGCCACTGCCGGGTCCATTCCCCAGATATCTCGAAAGGAATGGTGAACGGATGGGGCAGGTTAAATTCTTCATGGATCTGCCACATTTGAACTAAGTTATAGGCCTCACTATTTGCCGAATTGGATACCTCAGCCCTTTGTTGGGACAGCCAGGGGGCAAATCGCTGCAAGGGTAAACCTATTGCGGCCAAACTCATGAGACGCAGCCGATCTTGCTTATCTTCACCACCTGATTTCAGGGCTTTAATCTGAGAAAATTTATTCAGTAAAAGCTGTTCGGTTTGTGGATATGGGACCAAAGAAGTGGGGTCAGGGGTTTCTAAGCGCCAGGGCATCAGGTCTTGAAAACGATATAAAAATTCCAGATCGAATCCAGCTGGGTCTCCCACAATTTCCGTCATGGATTCTAGAAAGTCCTTAAGAATAGCGTCTTTTTGAATCAGGGGTAAGGTTGAGGATTTTACGGCACCGACGGCGTCCCTTATCAATGACCCGTTCGGGTTCATCTTACTTAAGAGCAACAGCAACTCTAATAAATTCTGCCCTAGTTTAAAATCCCCCTGAGCGACCCATTGCTCGGAAAAATAGGCGAGTAATTTGGGAGATACCAAACGCCCGCCTCGATAAACCTCCTGTTGAATGCGGCGAATCCATGCCTGTTTTGCCACCGAATCTTTGAGGTTTCGACGCTCTTCTTCAAGCAGAAAACCCCACTCCATACGCTTCATCGTCGTCAAAAATTTTTCGTCTGCAATAATATTAAGTCCCCTGATTTCTTCAGCCTCAGTAGGAACTTTCATAAGGGGAGTGCTGTTGTCCAGAGGTAGTGCTTTGCTAGTGATTTGGTGAAAGAGTAAATTTTGAACTTTATTCACACCTTTTTGGTGCCCTGATTTCAAGGCGCGGTCCCAAAGATAAATAGAGAAGGCAGTTACATAGGCGAGTTCATTCGCGTCGATAAGTTCACATCGTTCACAATCAGTTTGCAGGCTGTCGAAAAGTTCTTCCCAAAAATAGTTGGCCTCTTCCGGGGCCGTTTCTAGCCCCCAGACAAGTAGAAAACTATCCAGATACCTAGATAGGTACCCAATATCGGTAAACTGAAGCTTATCAAAACCTTCGGCTCCCTCGTGCAAGGCGTAAAATAATTCGCTTATATCTTGAGGAAACAAATCGGAATTTTTGAATTTTCCCTCGCACAATTCGACGCCGGTTCCCTCGCGCTGCGATAAAAATATTCGCAACTGTTCGATGGTTAATTTTAGTTGATGGAATTTTCCATAGTTTTGACGAATGGGTTGCTTTTTCCCCAATAAGGCAAAAATTTGACGGTAGGCCAATGTCCATCTTAACTCAGGATTTCCTTCCTCCTCATCTACAAAACCTAATTCTTCATCTTTTTGACTGGAATTTGATTGGTCTTGGTCGGCTCCTTGTTCCAAGGTGACCGAAGAAATCCAACCTAAGACCTGAACCAAATCGGCAGCGTTCATTTCGTCTTTTTGTAGAATGCTTGACCAAGCAGGTACTGAAAATAGTCCCTGCTGCATCTTTTTGGGAAAGGCTTGATAAATTTCGATATTATCTCTTAAAAAAACGGGACCTGGAATCCCTCCTAATAAATTCAATAATTGTTGAAAACTTTGATGGGCCTCTCCATAGATCTTTACTAAAGCCCAAGACATTTTAGTCAATCGTTGGACCAGAGGTGTCGAAAGTCCTTTTTGTGTGGCCACCCCTTGTGCAATTTGCAACCAAGACAAGTGGTCGGACCTGAGGCCTCCAATCGCTTGAGAAAAATATTTTGAAAGCTTAAAAATCTTTTTGGGTTCGTAGACGGAATCCAATTCTCCGCGTTCAAAGGAAAGGCGCCCTATTTCAGACCATAAATCGGGTTCAAATAGATAAGGAAAATTGGTCAGGTGGGTTATGGCTTGCTCCCAGGTATCTCCTTCTCCCATGAATCGTTCTTGGGCCCACAATGAAAATGATTCTGAGAGATTATTTCGGTCGTCCTCCATTTTTTCATGAAAGTCACTGAGCAAATCCACCACGGTTTCAGGCCCAAATTGCTTTAGTAACCAAGGCCAAAGCTGGTTCAGGGCCTCTAAATCGGTGAAGGCATTCACCAATGTTTTTCCATCCCCTTCAAAACCCCGTTCGGCCAATACCAAACCCAGAGCAGCCCACAAATCCTTGGCACCAGGGCCTAAATGAGGTTTGAGCTGGTCTAAGATGGGAAACATCTGGTCCCAGGGGGCCATGCGCAAATACCCTACCAAACTGGTCAACTCTTCCTTGGAAAATCGTCCCGGCGGATCCACCAAGATACGACTCACTACTTCCCCATAGATGTTCGCTAGTGTTGAAACGTCCTGGAGCATTTCTTGCGGTGGCTCTTTTGTCTTGGTCACTTTTATTGGTGGTAGACGTTTTTTACCTAGGTTACGCCAACGTTGCTCGGTCAAATGACCAAACAAAGCGTCCATGGCCTCGGCAATCTGATCATATCGATTGCCCTCTTCCCAAGCCGGGAGCTGACCCCAAAGGCCGGCTATTGAAAAATGTTCTGGATCCACTTGGATCTGGTTACGCTCCAGATATTTTTCCACATAGGTTTGTAAATAAGTTTCGATGGGGAATTTATCACCGTCGAGGTGCAGGGCGTCCTCAAGGATTTTAGTCTCGGCCTCGGTGAGTTGGGATCGGCCCTCCACCTTGACGATCAGCGCCATCAAAAGGGTTGTTTTGGCCAGACGATCCTCATAGTGGGACATCAGTTCGGGAAAAAGCTTTCGAACGCCCCCCGTTCCTTCCTGTTGGAAGGCCTTTTCTACCCCTGCCATTATTTCGTGTTCGTGAATGGGTTGAATGCCCTTGGCCCGCTCCAAACGGTAGATCAAGGCCTCGCCGGAAAAACTCAAGGTCTCATTGAGGCGAATATTTTCAAAGATAGCCGCGCGTAATATTTTGAAGGGCTGATTGGGATCAACCATTGGTATGGAAGTCGCCAGTCTTAATTCGGGAAATAGGCGAAATATTTGTTCTACAGGCAGGCAATGGAGCAATTCATGAAATAAGACGTCTGGGGGTGCTCCCCGTTGCAGGGTGATATCCTTACCATAAACGGGAGCCGAGCGATCCACCAGACCTTCAAAGGTAAGCCGTGCATAGGAATAAGTGAGATCGGTATTACCGAGACGTATGGGAATAGTATTATTTTTGAATAGTGTTGCGATTTCAGATGGAATATTTATGTTGTCTGCAGTGATAGCGTCGGTCCGATATCTATCTTGTAAAAGCCAGTGCAAGTACTCCAAGGCTATAGGTACATCTAAAAAATTTTGAATTCCGTTTTTTCGAACTCGTAGGAATTCCGGAGTCATCGTTGCAATTTTTTCCGGTATGACTGCGTAACTGGAATTTTTATTTTCTGAGGACCTTTGCTTTGGCTCCTCGGATCGAATGGGTTCGGATTTTTGCTTAGAATCCAGGAGGTATGCTTCTTCCCTACCCGGCAGGGATTTGGCTTCAGACCCCAGCAACTCTCTGATTAATTGGCGATCCTCGACGGTAAAATGGGGCGAGGCTAGATACGACTCTATTTTAATTCCATCATCTAGGCCCAGCTCAGCTCGACGGACTCGGTAAGCGGCTATGGCGCATCTCAAGGCCTGGGCCGCGCGGGAATCGGAGTCCGATAGCTGGGCCAGTTTGCGAGCATGGTAGCGAGATCCCTGGTAAGTCAAAGTCATTAAATGGGCGATGTCTTTGTCGGAGGGGCGTGGTGATACTTCCGCTCCCACTTGGGGGCCCGGTTGCACTACAGAATCTTGATCGGGGCCTTGCGGTTCCTGTTTGCTTGCTTCTTTTGGGGCCCGCAACATCTCGGCGATCATGCCGGTCTTGGTAAAGCCACCGAGACCTGAAACCATGGCGATCTCTCGAAATTGATCGAAACCTAAATCCTTGTCGCCGTCTTCTAGTTTGGCCCTTAGGGTGGCATCGATGGTTTCTTCGCCAGCCTCGGCAATTGCGTCGCCGATAATATGCAGCGGTGCCTTCGTGCTGCCGAAATATCGTCCCATCATGCGCTTGAGTAGGTTCTTCTCGATGGAGTTGCCCATGTAGGAGGCCGCCGTGGTGAACAGCCCCATGGCGGCTCCCGTAGCCAAGGCATCGAAGGCCCAAGACTTGACGTGATGGCCCTCGGGATTCACTTCGTCGGTGGCCGCCGCAATGCCGTTTTCGGCGGTGCTGATCCAGGCGCCCATGGCGAAGCCCTTGGTGGCTCGCCAGGCGAAGACGTTGTTTTGCATGCCGCGGTGGATGGATTGGCCTAGTTGGTGCTGCCTCAGTTGTTGCGCTAGGTTGGCGAGCCTTTGTCCCGTCTGGGTATCTGCAATGGCCGTACTCAACCTAGCCATGCCCCTGCCCAATTGTCTCGTGGCCATGATAATGAGTATCGTCTGACCTAAGCCGATCAATTGTTCGGTGCCGTCCATTTCCGCGGCCACCATGGCTAGGTGTACGGGACCATCTTCCTTTAATTGTGTTTGGATCTCTTGGATCTGGGTCTTGAGTTGGGATTCGTCTTGGGCGGCTTCGACCTGCTTAATGATTTTATCTAAGGCGGCTTGTCCCGCTTCGATTTCTTGGATGTCGCCTTTGTTAAATAGCTTGGCGGTTTGACTGATGCCCCGGCTTAAGGCCTTGTGTTGCTTGTATTGGTACCAGAGGCTGCGTTTCGTTTGCTTGAGGCCGTGGATGAATTGGGACTTGGCCTCTTGAAAGCGCTTCGTCTTTTCATTTTCGAGCTTCTTGGGATCGACCTTATATTTATTTGCTGGGTCTTGGGTGGGTAAGACATTTTCAATTGAAAACTGTGCGGGGATGACGCTTGGACTTAAATCTACCTTGGGTAAGGGTGCTAAATCTTCTTGTGGTAATTGATCGACCTTTGGTGATCCCGCTAGTTCCACCTGAAGCGGAAAGGAGCCGCGGGCTTGTGGGCCGGGGGCGAGGCTCGTTCCTCCAGTGGGCGGGCGAACCTCGCCCCCGGCTACGGCGCCCGCTTTCCCTGTGCTTCGCTCGGGGTCTTTCGGAGGGGATAGCTCTGTTGATGGACCTATTGAGATCGTTTCGCCCATTTCTTTGGCGTAGTGGATTTCTTCGGCGTATTGCAAAATCTGATCGTAAGATTGACGATGGACTTCCGGTAGGTCTTTGAACATGCCCGCTACGGTGCTCGATGCGGTGAAGTCTTTGAGTGATCTCAGTGTGCCTTTTCCCTTCACACCGATGCCGCCCTTGAGCAGGGTTCTGATGCCTTCATTGATTTCTAGGAATTCGGCTTCGGTGTTTGCCTCATCTAGTTTTTCTCGAAAGGTTTCTACTTCCTTTAGGATAAAGGCGGCGTTCTTGGCCGTCTTGAGGCTGCCCGATTGTTGCCACCGGGCATCGTCGATGAGCGTTAGCCAGAGTTCGTCTAGTTTGACCCCTAGGGCAATCTTGGGATCATAGTTGTCACGGTTCCAGTCGATGTATTCGGCCTTGGCTTCGATGGCCTCGTCAGAAATGGTTCGCTGTAGTGCTTTCTCTAGGCCCGAGAAGCGAGTGACGTCTTGCGGGCGCTTTAGGTAGCGCAGCAATAAATCTTGGTTTTCCTCTTGTTGGCTCGCGACCTCTTGCAGAATATCTAGGGTGATGTGGGTGGCGCGGCTCAGTTCGTCCTTGGTTACTGCCGTATTGGTGTAGTTCCAGACTGAGATCTCTTGGTTCAAGCGACGGTAGGCTTCACGGCTGGTGCCAAAGTTTCTTCCGCCCAAGGCGATGCCTTTTACTAAATCCGAGCGCAGGTCGTGGGAGTAATGCTTGGCATCGAGCAGAATATTAGCCAGCCGCGCTCGGCCTGCCTTCGTTCTTAAGTGATTCCCGGCAAAACGTTCGGCCGATACTTTGATCAGATCGGCGGTAAAGGCCACAAGCTGAGACTTCGAGATGTCATCCTTTGGCTCGTCACCCTGACCTCGGGGCAATACGGGTGTCGCAGCCCCCTCGCCCCGCGAGGGGGATCGACCCCGCCCGCCCCGAGCGCTGGCCACCGAAGTCCCGTCATGACGACTCGACTCAGAGGCATCGACCGAGGCAACTCCTCCACGAAACGACTCAAGCCCAGAAGCTTCGCTGGAAACAAC
>JAJFLL010000201.1 GCA_021772695.1 Deltaproteobacteria bacterium | reverse complement strand
ACGTATGGGTCATGCGGGTGCCATTATCTCCGGAGGCAAAGGCACGGCTACCGAGAAGATCACCGCATTAGAGGCGGCTGGTATCGCCGTTAGCAAATCTCCGGCGGAAATTGGTGCCACCTTGAAACAAATCATTGCATAAATAAACTTAAACTTAAGTGAGGCTAGATCATGGCTGTTGAACAAACTTTATCAATCATTAAGCCCGATGGTGTTGAAAAAAATGTTATCGGCGAATGCTTTCGTCGTTTTGAAAAAGGCGGCCTTAAAATAATTGCCACTAAGATGGTGCATTTGGACCAGGCCAAGGCCGAAGGTTTTTACGCCGTACACAAAGAGCGCCCCTTCTTTGCCAGTCTAGTAAAGTTTATGACTCGCGGCCCCGTGGTCATCAGTGTTCTCGAGGGTGAGAATGCTATTCAAAAAAATCGCGACATCATGGGTGCCACCAACCCCGCCGAAGCGGCTGAGGGGACCATCCGCAAAGATTTCGCGTCGAATATTGAAGAAAACACCGCCCATGGCTCTGATGGCCCCGATACGGCTAAATTTGAAATTGGCTATTTTTTTGACGCGGGCGAAATTCATTCCCGCTAAAGTTCGGTTCGGCCAGGTCTAAGAAAAACCGGCGATAGTTATGCCTTTTCCGCGTAAGAATTCGTTCCGGTATCTACGACGATTTCGTCTTCTTCCTTGATGAATAAGGGAACCTTGACCCTATTGCCGTTTTCTAAAACGGCTTCCTTGGTAGCGCCCGCCTTCCCCTTAGACGGCGGGTCGCATTGTACCACCTTCAATGTCACCCTCGGGGGTAAGTTTAGTCCCACCGGTTTGCCTTCGTAGAGGGAAAGGGTGAGCACGGACTCGGGTTTTAAAAAGGGGATGGCTTCTTCTAAGACGTCTTCTTCAACCTCAAGTTGTTCGTAATTGTCGGGGTCCATGAAGTGATAAATCTTGCCGTCCTTATAGAGAAACTGCATCTTGCGATCAAAGACTTCGACTTTGTCGGCGTTTTCACTGGAGCGAAAGCGAACGTTGATTTTTGTGCCGGTGATCAAGTTTCGCATCTCGGTCTGAACCACTGCATTGCCCTTGCCGGGGGTGACGTGTTGCACTTTTAAGACTCGGCAGAGATTACCCTCGTGTTTGATTATATTTCCCACACGAATTTGCGTTGCTGATATCATGTCATGCCTCTAACTGAAAATGGGTGATAATAGGATGATGATCACTGGCCCTACCGGAAAGGCCCGGTAGTTGTAATTCCTTTCGGCCGATAACCTGATTTTCTAAAACCTTTAAATTTTTCGTAGCAAACCAATCCAACTTTAATCCGATTCTACCTCCTGATTTTGTGATCAGGCGGTTGATGAACTTTAAGGCCCATTTCGGGTATTGGTCGCCCGCCATTTGCCCTAACTCATGGTCGTCGCTCAGCAGGTCATAAGTTGGTTCACCTAATTGGTTGCAGCCGCGAAAGTCTAATCCGAGGCTTTCTAGCATGTCAAATAAGGGGCGATCAAAGCGTCGTTCGGGAAAGGGGTGGTGCTGTTGAAGCATTTTTTTGGGACCTACCAAAGTCAATTGTTTCATGACCGATGGGATCAGCTTCCAAGTGGAAGTGGAATCTAAGGTGTTGGTGTTCCAGTCGCCGCCCAATAAAACATGGGTAGCTTCGGAACTGATTTGAGCGGCCGCTGCCAATTGCTCGGACCTGGACTTGGGTGAAGAAAAGGCATCCAGGTGAGTGCAAATCAAAGTGAGTTTTTTCCCGGCCACCGAGAGGTTTCCCACTAGGGCACGTTTTTGTCCCAATCGGGCTTCCTTAGACTTTAACTTATCGGTGGCATTGGGCATGGGAATACAGCTCCAATCCTCTAGCGGGTAGCGACTGAGCAGGGCCTTGCCGTGTAGTCCATAATGATTTTGGCCTTCGGAGTTTCGCTCTACGCCGTGTCCGTTTGTAAAGTTGAAATAAGATGGAGCAAAGTAGGCGTAGTAGTTTAAGGCAGCACCCAGATCTTTGGGGATATGGCGATTTTCTGAGCGGGCCATGCCGCAATCCACCTCAGTCAAAAAGTAAAAATCAGCATCCTTAAGCTGGGGATGTTCTTTCATGGTATGTAAGACGCCTGAAAAATTTTTGCCCCGTTCAATGTTCCAGCAAACGGCACGGAAATCCTTTTGACCATTGAGCGCTTCAGGAGGATTTTCAGGATGATGGACTTGAGCGCAGGTAAACAGGCCTTGGGAGACTTCTTCGGCCAAGCGGCGAATCTCATCATGATCGGTCATCAAAGTGTGCGGCGCGCGTTTCTCAGGGTGTGATGAGATGAGGCCGGTCAAGGCTTGGCAGGTTGCTAATAGCTTATCCATAAGAATAATTATTCAATTATCGTAGCCGAACCCGGCCTTTTTTCCGACTGGGTGCTAAGGATACTTCTTGAACTTCGGGTATGCCCGGAATGATGCGGCGAGGAATCGGCGCACCCAATTGCTTTTCGATGGCCTGAACATAGTGGCGCTCTAATACTGTCGCTAGAGTCGAGGCATGGCCGGTGGCTTGGGCCCGTCCAGTACGACCGACGCGGTGTACGTAATCTTCGGGATTTTGTGGAATATCGTAATTGATGACATGGGCGATGTCACTGACGTCGATACCACGAGCCATGATGTCGGTAGCTACCAAAATGGGGAAGGCATTTTGCTTGAATTGCTCCAAGGTTCGGCTGCGTTCTCCTTGGCTTCGATTGGAATGCAAGGCATGGACTTCGTGACCTTCTTTGCGCAACAGTCGAAACAACCACTCGGCGTCTAGTTTGGTACGGGTAAAAATCAGAGTGGATTCCTTCGTGCCTTCGAGTAAATCGATAATGGCCCGACGTTTGTATTGGGGATCCATCAAATAAAGATGGTGATCGATGCCCGCGGCCGCCGTGCCCGGAGGCGCCACGTCGACCCGTTGAGGATCCTTTAAAAACTGAGAGGCCAATTGTTCAATAGCGCGGGGAAAGGTGGCGCTGAACATGAAGGTCTGGCGCTTGGCCGGCAAGCATTTCAAAATATTTCTTACCTGGGGAAGAAATCCTAAATCGAGCATGTGGTCGGCTTCATCTAAGACGACATGGGGGATATGGGCCAGGGAGATGTTTCTGCGTTCCACGTGGTCCATGAGCCGGCCGGGCGTCGCTACCAAGAAGGTGGGGTGTTTCTTTAAATCCATTTGTTGGGTGTGAAGACGTTTGCCACCGATGAGGACCACGGAGTTTAGCTTCAAGGCTGGTCCGAATTTTTGCAGGACTTCATGGGTTTGCTGGGCGATTTCTCGGGTGGGGCATAGTATCAATGCCTGGGTGCCCGGCTTGCCTTGCAATTTTTCTAATAGAGGAAGGCAAAATGCCAAAGTCTTTCCCGTTCCGGTTTGTGCGCACCCGATTAGGTCTTTACCTGTCAAGGCTAAGGGAATGGCTTCTTCCTGAATGGGAGTCGGGTGGGAAAATCCCGCTTGATCCAATAAGGTGAGCAGTGTTTCCGAAAGTGGAAGGTCGTGAAAAGACTTGGGTGTAGTTTCCATTAAGCCGATTTGGCGCCTACCAAGGTTTGTAATTCCCCTCGGGAATGCATCTCACGCACGATATCGCAGCCGCCGATGAATTTTCCATCGATGTAGATCTGAGGAATGGTCGGCCAATTGGAAAAGGTCTTGATGCCGTCGCGGACTTCTGGGTCATCTAAGACATTGACGGTTTCGAAGGGAACCTTGAGATCCTTAAAAACATCGATGACGGCTGCACTGAAACCGCACTGCGGGAATTCCGGCGTGCCCTTCATGAAAATGAGAATTTTATTCTCAGAAATCGTTTGGGATAATTTTTCTTGAATGTTCATGGTATCTCCTTGGAACCGAGTTCGTTGAACCCGCCACCTACTGATTTTTCCATTGTTCGGGAGTGAAGGTTTTTAGTGCCAGGGCGTGAATGGCCTCTTTCATAAATTCACCCAAGGCTGCATAAACCATTTGGTGTTGCTCCACCATGGTTTTTCCCTGAAAGGCTTCGCTAATCACCAAGGCCTGAAAATGGTCCTGTGTGCCCGTCAGATCTTGTACGGCCACATCGGCCCCCGGGAAGGCGGCTTGAATACGTTTTTGGACACTTTCTGGTGGAATCATTGGCAAAATCCTAATGTTGTTAAGGGGTTATTTTGATCACCCTAGTATGACAATATTCCAAAATGGTCAATATTCCAAATCTGTCTACAGCTCTTTGAGGGGTGGCTAATCTATCTATTGAATCTAATTAGGGTTTATGAAATTCTGCAGGGGTGAACGACGAATTAGACCCAGAAGTCTTTGGCGATCTTCCCGATCCTGAGAATTTGGACGAGACTGCCGAAGACCACGACTCTGCGGATTCTGCTGAAGGCGGCAGCGCTCCCCTATATCCCTTTATCAGGGGTCTCGGTGGGTCGGAGCAATTCGGCACTTATTTGTGCCAAGATCCCCTGCAGGATCAAGGGCAGGTGGTGCAAAAATTGTTCAGTGAAGAATTGACCCGGGAACGTATGGATTGGGTCGAAGTGGGAATGGCCCATCTGCAGCGTGCGGCCCATCCAGGGTTGGCCTTGGTCCGTGATTTTGGTTACGAGGGCAATCAGGCCTTTTTGGTGCGGGACTACGTAACTGGAGCCCCCTTAATAGAAGCCATGGCCCGTGCCTCGCTGCCAGACATCCTTCAGGCCTTTTACCAAATATTAGAGATCCTCGACGGGCTCTACCTGCAGGGAATTCACCACCTAAGGTTGCATCCGGGAAATTTATTTTGGGCTGCCGATGCCAGCGGAGCTCCTGGGCAGATCAAGATCACCGATTTTGGATTGGCCACATGGCTAGATAAAAAATTGCCGGGTCAGACGCAAACCGTTGGGATAGCTCCCTACACGGCACCCGAATATGCCATGAACCCCTATCCGGATACGCGTGCCGATCTATATTCGTTTGGGATCGTGCTTTACCAGGCACTCGCCAAGCGCCTGCCTTTTACCAGTGCTGATCCGGTGCATTTGATGCAACAACAACTGAGTCAAGATCCAGCTCCCTTGTCGGAAGTGATCAAAGCGCCAAAACTATTGTCTGATTTTGTGGCAAAATTATTATCTCGTGACCCAGCGAGCCGCTATCGGGATCCAAGAGAGGCCCTTTGGGCGCTTGTCGATATCATCGGCACTGTTCCAGAGCAACTTCGAGTACCTCCAGCGTTTTCGGGACCGGAGGAGGCATTTCTATTTAAAAAATTCGCCAAGCTGTTTCGTCGCATCATTTTACAAGGCCGGCGTTGGGCCTTTCGGGGCCCCAGGGGCTCGGGTAAGACCTATTTTGCCAGGTGGATCCAACGATATTTTTGGATTAATCGCAAGGATGTGCGATTTTATCGAGGTGAGGATTTGTATGATGCCAAGGGTGAGACTATTTTGCATCCGAAGGAACCCCTGTTCATCATCATTGATAATGCCGATCCAGAAGAAGTGGAAGCATGGCTTGAAACCAAACCCTACCTTCATGTGGTTCTATTTGGTGAGGAGCTGAAATGGGCCCAGGAAGATCCTCGCTGGCAATTTTTTGCCATTGAAAATCTTAGTCCCGAGGCCGTCAATCAAGTCTATGAAAATAGTTGGACCCAATTAAGTGAGAAAAAAATCCAAACCATGTATCGGGGTCATCAGGGATTAGCCGGAGGTATGGTGGAGCAGGCTCGAGCGCTACAACGCCAAAAAAAATTGGCGTGCCGTTCACAAAAATATCAGCTCACAAACGACTCTATTTCCCAATTAGTTTCCTTACAGAGCAAAGGGCTATCTGTAACCTTAAGTTCACTTCCCGAAACCTATCAAAATATTTATTCCTTTCTAGCTTTATCACGAGTACCTTTGAGTGTTTCGAATTTGCAAAAATGGTGGCAGGGAGATTCCAAGTTGCTCCACGCTGAATTATTGGAAAGGTGCCGCGAGGGAGTTTTGAAACGCCAGTTGTGGCTGGGGCAAGAATATTTTTCATGGGATGTCTTGGCGCCGAAACGCTTGGAAGCGACCATGCCAGAGCCAATGTTGACGACTTGGCTTTCCACTCTAGAAGAATTGGAATGGTATGATGGCGCTTTAAGGGTATTGCAGGGTTGCCTGGGAACCGAACGGATCCGCGAAGACAGCGGGTGGCAATTACAATGGGTTCAATTTGCCGCTGAGGCGGGGCATTTCGGTGAGGTCTTAACACGCGTTACCGGTGCATGGGTAAAAAGTCTTCCCGATTCCGGTAAAGGCATCGCTTTCGAGGCCTTGGGCAAGGCTTTAAATGCCGGGGGCAAGTTAGAGCAGGCCGAAGCCGCCTTTAAAAATGCCTTTCAGCAATATCGAGCTGTTCAGGATCTGCCGGGTCAAACGCGGGCCTTAATTGAACTGGGAAGGATTCTTCTCGAAGGTGGTCAACAATCCAATGCCTTGAAGTATTTTGAACAAGCCATGGCCTTCGCCGAAAAAATCGTAGAGTCCCACCCTGCATTATTGGGCCGAGTTCAAAAAAGTGTCGGACAATTATATGAAGGTGCCACGGATCACAATCAGGCCGAAAAATTTTTTCATCAAAGTATCGAAACCTTGTTTCATACCGGTCGATATCGCCTACTGGCCGAATCCTATCAGGCCCTGGCCGACTTGTTTCTAAAGATGGGAGAGCCCGATCAGGCCGAATCTTACGCCAAGGAGGCCTTGATTCAGGCACGGTTTAAGGGAAGTCATCAGATATTAGGCCAATGTCTACTACTGCTTGCAGAGATTGAAGAACAGCGAGGCAATCTGGGATGGGTGCAAGAACGGCTCCAACAAGGAGTAGTAGCATTGAAACGGGCGAAGCTCCTCTTGCCATATGGCCAGGCCTTGATTAAGCGTGCCTACTTTTTTGAGAATAATCGCCAACTGGACCGTGCCCAAAAAGACGCCCAAGAAGTATTAAAACTGGGAGAGAAGGCAAAGAACTACTCATTGATCGGGCAAGGCCGTTTGGTAATGGGAAAGGTCTATCGAAGGGATCTAGAAAAGTTGGATAAGGCCTATCAGGAATTCGATTTGGCTTCAGAAGCCTTTAGCAAGTCACAGGCTCTTAAATTCTCCTGGGAGTGTGAGTTTGAAAAAGGGGAAATTGAAAGGAACCGTAGCAATTCAGCGCAAGCCCGTCCTCACTATGAGGCCGCACTTCGCATGATTGATGAATATGTGGCGACGGTTTCCCCGCAAGTTCACGAAGCCTTCTTAAAGGATGGAAAACGGGAACGCATCGAAATGGCGATCAAATGGCTCGATTAGGATTTTGGGAAAAATTATCACGACCGATTATCGCATTGTCCCCCATGGACGGCGTGACCGATGCGGCTTATCGATTTATTACGGCGAGTCACGGTTCGCCCGATATTCATTTTACCGAATTTACCAATGTTGAGGGCTTGGCGCGAAATGCCACCATGATGCTCGACGATTTTATCTATTCCGAAATTGAGCGGCCGGTGGTGGCGCAAATTTACGGGTCTGAGGTCGAATCCTTTTTTAAGATTGCAATTGTGGTTTGTGAATTGGGTTTTGACGGCATCGACATCAATATGGGCTGTCCGGCCAAAAAGGTTGCTGCTCGTGGCTGTGGGGCGGGCTTGATCAAAAATCCTCCCTTGGCCAAAAAGATCGTCGCCGCTGTCAAGGCGGGCGTACAG
>JAJFLL010000021.1 GCA_021772695.1 Deltaproteobacteria bacterium | reverse complement strand
GATCGGGCTTCTTTTTCAAGATCTCATTGACTCCCAAGGTAATGCAATCGGTGGGCGTTCCCGTCACCGCATAAAAGTTCTTCTTCACTTGGGTAATTCTTAATGGACGGTGCAGAGTAATGGAGTGAGAGGAAGCCGACTGTTCCCGGTCGGGAGCCACTACCACCACCCGGGCATACTTTTTCAGCTTTTCGGCCAGGGTAATGATCCCATCGGCAAAAATACCGTCATCATTTGAAACTAAGATCAGCATAAAATAAAAATGTTTAGTTCTTTAAACAAAACCCCCTTTTGTCGTTTGACAAAAGAGGGTCCAATGTCGGGACGACTGGATTTGAACCAGCGACCTTTCCCACCCCAAGGGAATGCGCTACCAGGCTGCGCCACGTCCCGAATAAAAATTCTTTATTCTTCAATAAGTTTTGCCAGTTCCTGAAGTTTTTTCTTTAACCCTCGTAACATCTGACGGATGTTTGGATTTTGATTGGCCAAGGGCAAAGAGATTTGCTTGGCCGTCTCTTTAGAGTGATCTTTATCTTTACCCCCGACCTTTTTGACCCCTTCTTTAAGTTGTCGCCGAGCTCCTTCGATGGTGAATTTTTCACCATAGAGCAATGCTTTAATTTTGAAGATGAGCTCAACTTCTTTGCGTTTATACAGACGCTGTTTGCTCTTGCTTTTACCCGGAGCGATCTCAGGAAACTCGGTTTCCCAATATCTCAGCACGTAAGGTTTCACCCCAACCAAATCGGCCACTTCCCCGATCTTAAAATAAAGCTTATCGGGAATCATTTGAACGTCTTTTGCCTTCCGAGCAGTTTGCGACATGGAGGTGTTCCTAAACAAAGCTATGGATCAGCAAACCTGGTAGAGGTAGCCGAAGGACCTGAAAGTCTTTGCTACAACCTATTGGTAAAAAATTGTCAAGATCTCATTCAAAAGCACTAACTTAGGCCGTCCCTATTAAGTGCTTGTTTTAGTACTTGGGAAGGTCGGAAGGTAAGAACTCTCCGTGCAGAAATCATGATTTCTTGCCCAGTTTGTGGGTTACGACCCATACGAGGCCGCTTGTCTCGAACCACAAAATTGCCGAAACCGGAAATTTTGATTTTTTCGCCCTTTTCAAGGGTATCCTTCATGGTGTCGAAAATCATCTCTACGATGTCTGCGGATTCCTTTTTGGAAAAACCAATTTTCTCATAGATAGATTCAACTAGGTCGGCTTTAGTCACGATGGCCTCCTCTCTCGAATAAACTTTATTGGCCTTTAGGCATTAGGCTCTATAGGCAGAAATTTTATCTTAGGGTTGCTCCGAGGGTATGTTTAAGTTGTTCCAATAGCTTCTCCCGGGACCCATTGACCTCCTCATCGGTTAGGGTGCGATCTTTGGCCCCGTACTCAAGGCGGTAGGTTAAAGCCTTTTTCCCCGCCTCTAGGGGTTTACCCCGGTACAGGTCAAAAAGCTCGGCCCGCCTGAGCCAAAGGCCACCTTGGGCCCGGATCACCCTAAGAACCTCTCCGCTGGGAGTCTTCTCATCAACGATGAGGTTAATGTCCCGCCAAATGGTGGGAAAGGGTGATATCTCTTCGAATTGTATACTATTTTTCCATTCTGTCAAAAAGAGATCTAAATAAATTTCACCAATCAAAATGGGCACCGGAACATCCATCTCAGCAAGCACGGCCGGGTGCAGGCGGCCCATAAAGCCTCCGGCTACCGTTTCCCCCTGGGTCCCAGGGGTCTGCAGGGTGAGGCTCATCTGTCGATTGGGATGAAAATAAGGTAGGTTTAAAGGGCCCTCCGCTATTTTAATTCCCGGAAGACACCTATGGAACAAGGCCTCGAGATAGCCTTTCAGATCTAGTAAAGTCAGACCTTTAAATTCCTTCAAGGCCGTTGCCGATTCCTTTTCTAAAAAATGCGGCGAACGCCGAGCACCACTCATACCCAGGCACAAATGCCAGCTTTCCTGAAAGGGTCGCTTACCATCGCCTTCTCGGTCAAAACGGTAGACCGGCCTCAACTCAAAAAATCGAAGGTCTTTATTCCCCTTGAAGACATTGCTCTGCAGGGTCTGCACCATTTGCGGAAATAAGGCAGGTCTCATTACCGATTGGTCTTCACTGATGGGGTTCAACAGAGATTGTTCTTCGGAAAATTCTTGTGAAAATTTCTTCAGCAATTCGTGGGAGGTAAAACTATAGTGCAATACTTCATGAAAGCCCCAACCGGTTAATAGAGTTCGGATATGGTCGAGTTGATCAAAGGAATTTCCTTTGGCCTGTAAAAGTTCGGATAGATGGATACTAGGATAGGTGGCAGGAATTCGGTCATAGCCATAAAGGCGAGCCACTTCTTCAATCAAATCAATCTCTCGATTTAAATCGGAACGGTAGGTGGGAATTTGAAAATGATAATCGCCACCCTTCCCTGCTTCTCCTGATATACCTAAGGCCTGTAACGGAGTCATTATCTCTGGGGCCTCTAAGGCAATGCCCAAGATACGTTGGATGCGGCTGGGCCGAAGAGTGACTTCGATGGGGCGGACCGGATCGGGATAATGGTCGATGGTGGACCCAAGGACCTTGCCGCCGGCCACCTCTAAAATCACTTCAGTCAGTCGGTTGATAGCCGCGACGCAACCGCTCGGATCGACCCCGCGTTCAAAACGGTAGCTAGATTCAGTCTGTAAACCCAATCGCCGCGCGGTTTTTCTGACGGACCCTGCTTGAAACCACGCACTTTCCAATAATATTTCGGTGGTAGCCTCGGACACTCCGGAGTCTTCACCGCCCATGACTCCAGCCAAGGCCAAGATGCGCTCTCCATCGGCAATCACCAGATCCTCGCAATTTAATTCTCGGTCGATACCATCCAAGGTCTTCATTTTTTCACCGGATTCAGCAGTCCGGATATTGATTTGGCCTCGACGAATTTCCTTTAAATCAAAGGCGTGGAGCGGCTGGCCGGTTTCTAACATGATGTAATTCGTGGCATCGACGATGTTATTGATGGCACGGATACCGCAAGACTCTAATCGGCGAACAACATGCTGTGGGGATGGCCCCACCTTGATCCCACTGAGTACTCGACAAGCATATCGCCCACATCGTTCTTGAGACCTTACGTTTACTTCAACCTGAGATTTGCCGGTCGCCTCATGGAATGTGGGGGTCTCATTTGACTTAAATGGCAAATGGAAATTGGCCGCCACCTCTCGAGACAGACCTTGAATCGAAAGACAATCACCTCGATTGGGGGTTACTTCAATTTCCAAAATAGTGTCTCCCAAGTCTAGGGCTTGGGTAAGGGGTAAACCCAAGGGAGTCTCGGGGGGCAAGATGAGAATCCCTTCGGAGGTATCAGCTAGGCCTAATTCACTTTCGGAACACAACATGCCCTGGGATTCCACTTTGCGTATTTTTGAGACCTTGATGACAAGTCCGCCCGGTAATTTGGCGCCGGGACGTGCCAAAACCACTTTGTCCCCTGCTTTCATATTATTGGCACCGCAGACAACGGGGCTCACTTCATCATTGAATTGGACTTCGCAAAGGGATAGGCGGTCGGCATTGGGGTGTTTGTCGATTTTGAGAATTTGGGCCGTCACCACGTGATCGTCGATTCCCTTGCCGGGCTGACTTAGAATTTCTGATTCGAGGCCGGCCATGGCCAAACGACGCACCAACTCAGGAGCGTCGGCCTTGAAGTCCACAAAATCTTTGATCCAATTAAAAGATGCTAGCATGCTTAAACCATCATTATAGCTTTGAAAGCTTCCGCTAAAATTGCTGCAAAAACCTCAAATCATTTTCGAAAAAAAGTCTTAAATCATTGATGCCAAATTTGATCATAGCCATTCTTTCCAAACCCATACCAAAGGCAAAACCAGTAATTTTTTCAGGATCGTATCCGACACATTGAAACACCGCGGGATCGACCATGCCGCAACCTAGAATCTCTAACCACCCGGTGCCTTTACACACCGGGCAAGATGGATTTTTCCAGGCGCATATGTGGCAGGACATATCCAACTCTGCACTGGGCTCGGTGAAAGGGAAAAAACTGGGGCGAAAACGAACTTTCGTACCATCGCCAAACATTTGTTGAATAAAAAGGGTCAAGACGCCCTTTAGATCTCCAAAGGTCGTTCGATCATCGACCCAGAGGCCTTCGATTTGGTGAAACATGGGCGTATGGGTTACATCGGAGTCGCAACGGTAAACAGCACCAGGTGCAATCATGCGTACCGGCGCACCCTGATTTTCCATGATGTGAATTTGTACCGTCGACGTATGGGTACGCAATAACCATCGCCCGTCTTTAAGATAAAAAGTATCTTGCAAGTCTCTAGCTGGATGGTCGGCGGGAATATTTAGCGCTTCAAAATTGTGGTAATCGTCTTCAATTTCCGGACCGGAACAAGTGGCGAACCCCAATCCTTCGAAAATATGCCGAGCCTCAGCAAAAATTTGGGAGATGGGATGAACGTTTCCCACCACCTCGGTTCGGCCCGGCAGTGAAATATCAAAGGTGTCTTGGGCTAATTCTTTGGCGATGGATTGTCGCTGCAAGGATTCTAGAGCGGACCGCAAGCGGCCCTCAATGATGTTTTTTATTTCGTTGGCTTTGGCACCAACCGCTGGACGATCTTCGCTACTTAGCTTGCCCAGACCTTTGAGAACTTCGGTGAGGCGACCCTTTTTACCTAGGTAGGTAGCCTTAAGCTCACTAAGCCCTGCCTCGGTTTGCACCTTTTGGACGGAGCCATCCAGGTCATCAGTAAGTGATTTCAGACTTTTGAGGAGATCCTCTTTCATGAGTGCGGATCTTAAGACCTGTCATTAACATTTAAGGTTTGGCCGTTGCCACCAATTGGGCAAAACCGTCGGGATCATTGACGGCCATATCGGCGATCACTTTTCGGTCCAGGCCGACTTGGGCCTTTTTCAAAAATCCGATCAACTGGCTGTAAGAAATTCCATGCAAACGGGCCGCTGCATTGATTCTTTGGATCCATAATCCTCGGATATCACGCTTGAACATCTTACGATGTTTATAGGCGTAGGTCAGCGCGCGATCCACTGCTTCGGTAGCAGAACGGATCAGCTTGGAACGACCTCCACGGTATCCTTTGGCCTGATTTAAAATTCGATTTCTACGGCGACGGGCCTTAAACCCGCGTTTAGCGCGTGGCATGACGTGCTCCTTTACAAACTATTTCAACAACAATAGTTTAATATTTTTAGCGTCACAAGGCTTTAAGATCATGCCTTGTCGCATTTGGCGTTTAAGTTTTTGAGTTTTAGAGGTCAGGATATGCCGGCGCCCCATCTTCATGGCCTTTACTTTTCCGGTTCCCGTCACTTTAAAACGCTTCACTGCGCCCCGTTTGGATTTTAGCTTCTGTTTCATAGTTACCTCAGATTCATCAATCTCGCCCCTATTGCGGGAGCCGTCATGATTATTTTTTAATTTTTTTGGCCGGCCCTAGGATCATCATCATCTGCCGGCCTTCCATTTTAGGATCGGCCTCTCGCACTGCCTTTTCGCCAATCTGCGTCGCAATATTTGATAATATGTCACGACCTTTATCGCGATACACCATTTCTCGACCCCGAAACACAATGGTAACCTTAACTTTATTACCTTCATCTAAAAATCGATGAATGTTCTTTAATTTAAAATTGAAGTCATGTTCATCGGTATTGGGTCTGAACTTGACTTCTTTTAACAAAATCACCGTCTGATGTTTTTTGGCCTCTTTCTTCTTTTTAGTCAGCAGGTACTTATACTTACCAAAATCCATGATCCTGCATACGGGAGGTTTGGCTTCTGGAGAAACCTCCACCAAATCTAGACCCTGATTTTGGGCCAATTCTAATGCTTTTGTGGTCAGATAAACTCCCAGTTGTTTTCCGTCAGCGTCAATGACGCGAACTTCAGGTACTCTGATGAGCCGGTTGATTCTGGTTTGCTTTTGTCTAGGTCGCGTAAGAATTACCTCCTGTGCGAATGTTCAGTAAGGTGCTTATCACCTCAACCGAACATTTGGTTAAAGTCGTTTCAGCTCTATTTCATCTTGGAGCATTTTAGCTAACTCACTTAACTTCATGGCTCCTTGATCACCTTGTACCCGGCTGCGCACGGATACTTGCCCAGCATCTCGTTCCTTTGGTCCCACCACCAACATGTAAGGTGTCTTTTGCAGCTGGGCCTCTCGGATTTTATGTCCAAGCTTTTCATTTCGTAAATCCATATCCACTCGTATACCTCGAGACTTCAAATCATCTCGGACCTTTTGCGCATAATCATGCAATTCGTCTTTTACCGGGATGACAACCGCTTGTACCGGAGCTAACCAAGTGGGAAAAGCTCCAGCATAATGTTCGATGAGAATCCCGAAAAACCTTTCTAAGGAACCCATCAAGGCCCGGTGAATCATGATCGGCTGCTGGCGGCTACCATCGGAAGCCGAGTATTGAAGCCGAAAACGCTCAGGGTTATTAAAATCCACTTGAACCGTAGAGCATTGCCACATGCGCCCGATGGCATCCTTGATCTTGAGATCAATTTTAGGGCCATAAAAGACGCCTTCGCCAGCATCGATTTCAAAGTCTAGGTTTTGGCTCTCTAGAGCTCCCTTCAGGGCATTTGTGGCGATTTCCCAATTTTCGTCACTACCCACGGATTTTTCAGGCCGGGTGGAAAGATAAAGCTGATATTCTGTAAAACCAAAG
>JAJFLL010000003.1 GCA_021772695.1 Deltaproteobacteria bacterium | reverse complement strand
CAGGATATTACCGGACACTCTTCCATCGTTGGAGCTCGCCCAATCTTCAGAGCCTTATGGTGCCCGCGCCTTAGGTGAGATCTTTGCGACCATACCGGGTCCATCCCGGCTCAATCCTTTGGAACATCCCCAACTTCGTCTGGCCCTAGGTGCCGGAATTCAGGCTTGGGAAAGTCTGGCCCAAGAAACCCAACCGGAATTATTTGCCTCCGATTTGCAAACCCTGGCCCTGTCTTATGAAGGCACAGAATACCAAGGGATCGCCGAGGCCGCTTATGGCTGGCTCAGCCAAAGTGGGTCGGTGCCGACGGATCTCCAAACTCGGGCGGCCGGGCGCCTCGCCGTGCTGTCGGGTCAAGGACCTTGGCCCGAACAAGCGGAAAGGTTTCTCGATCATTTTGTCGAAGAGGTCACCGCCCCGGAACTCGTCGTGGGCATGGGTGTGGGGAGCTTGGGTTACGGCCTGGGTCGAGTCCTGGGACTTCAGGGAAGTCGCGCCTTGGGTTTGAGTTCACGCTTCGGAGGCATCTTAAGCCGCGGCACCGGTTTGGGGCTAGAGGTAAGCGCCTTTACCACCGCCTCCTTGGGTATCGCCCATTTGCGGAATCCCGCGCAGGTGGCCTTTGGGGAAAATTTTTTCCAACATTGGAAATCCGCCCTCCTCATGGTGGGTGTGCTTCGCGGTAGCCATTGGGGTTCTCGAGCCCTGCTGGGCCCGATGCCCGCTGGTGCCTCCCTTTCCCAACAAATTTTTCATGGTGGTGCCAGACAGGGAGCCACCTATCTAGGGTTGGTCGGTAGTGCCTATGGGCACCAATACTTGGGGTGGTCCGGTCCCGAATCCTTTAGCCAGGTAGCTGCCACGGCTTTGGCTCAGCTCTTTACCTTTCATGCAGCCGGACGCTTGAGCCGGGAAATTTTTGGACGCCATTTAGGTCCAATCGAGCAAGATTTACACCGACAGGCCGCGCGTCTGGAGTCCCCAAGCGCCTTTCGCCTCCCGGGTTTGGCCTTGGCTGGGGCTACTGTCGGCGAGGGGGCACTGCCCAATCACGTATTCCATATGGGCGGCGAAAATGGCGATGGTTCCCCGCCGCCACGGGGCCGCAGTCGAACCCCCACCCTGCCGTTCATCACCCAAGGTGGAGAGCGCGGGGCGGACCCTCGACAGGTGTTGGGAATTTTAGACATCATGCGCCGCATTTCCGATCCTCAATATAAATTTTTTGATCTGTTGGTCCAAGGCGACGTCACCTTTAAGGTGGAAGGGGCCATCACCCGAGGCAGCTCATTGACCAATCTTCTCAGCACCCTCAATACCCTGAGCGTCCGACCCAATCCTCGGGTGTCGTCAGTGCCCTTGGGCCGCCGAGTGGTGTTGGAATGGGACCAAACGGTGGAAAACCCCGCAGGGCAGCGCATCGAGTTTATTTACGGGGAGCGGGGCTTTGAAATGCCCCCTGCAACCGAAAGTGTGATGGATTCGGTCCCCGAGCCTCAGGCCCCCAGACGGCAGGCGGATAGCCACCTCTCTCTGCCGCGCTTCGGTCCCGAGTCGATGGAACATTCCGCCTCGGACATGATCCAATTGATCCGCCACATCATGTCCAACAAGGCCAATTTTCAGGAATGGTTGCTGCAGAGAAACTTAGCCATCCGCCTGGATTCCTCTTTTGGCTGGAAGATCGAGAGTATGTTGCAGGTCTTGAATGGACTGCCCCGCTTGACCGAGATCCCTGAATTGCAGCGCATCAATCTGAGCATCGGTCCGGAAAAAACCTCTGCGGTGATCATGAAGTTGAACGGTTTTTATGTGGATCCCATGCGGCCCAAAGAAATTTACCGGCCCCGACGCACCCCGGAAACCTTACCTCGGGCCGATGAAGTAGGGCCCTTGCCGTCTCATGTGCGTCCGCCGACCCCTCGCCCGCCCCGCTCAGACTCCGATGTACCTGAAGTTCGTGCCCAAGAAATTACCGGGACCAGAAGCGTGGCTTGGGGGCCCGATCACCTGCCCCAAATTTTACATGGGCTGGATCAATTGACCCTGCACCTAAGACTCATGCCCCAAGCGGACGTGACCGGACAACGGCCTTCCCTGGTGGTGGAAGGGCAAACGGTGACGCTGAAGAAATTAAATGAGGCGACTCGGGATCGTTTGGAGGGAAGCGAAGAAGGCCGGCAGTGGGACCTTTGGGTCCCCCAAAATCAACCTGCGGAGCGCCTGTTTCAAGGCCAGGTTCGCGGGGGAGAACTTTTTTGGCGCATTGGAGACAGCTCCAGGTGGGACCGCATCGCCGGACAAGCCTTATTCAATCAACCCATCGTCCGCTCTCCCTTGGAGATTTATCTGCTGCTGGATGCCTATACCCGCGATTCGGGGCGCTCTCCCCAGAACGAAACCGAGATCCAACATCGCGGCTGGTTTTCTCCTGAATATCTTACGGCCTTGGACTCCATGGTGGGGGGAACCTTAAACCGGATGAATATTGTGGGTCGTCGACTTAGTCTGGTGACGGAATCCAATCGACTTATTTTGGAATATCATTATAGGCAATCCCAATGGGTTCAAAAATTTCGCATGCAATTAGAAGAGGGTGAGGTTGAAAGCCCCGTTGCCGGCGAAGTCGTTGACCCGGTGCGGGGCTCCGAGCCGGCTCCGACGGTTCCAGGAAGTGCCCCGCCGGTGCTCGGCCCCAGTGGGCCAGCCAATATGCCGGCCTTTTTTATCAGCAGGATCCCTACGGATTTACTCGGACAAATGCGGCAATTCCTCAACCCCGAACTTTCCATGGACCGCATGGAAATTTTACTTCGATTCCAGAAACCCATTTTGTCGCAAGATTTACAAAGATATATGGCCCGATTGACCGACATGCCACCAGGAAGAAGCCTGGTTTTATATGACACCCAAGGGCGTCAAACCTTTCGCTTCTATAAACATCAAGATCGAGTGGTTCACGAGTCGGAGGCGTGGAAAACGCCGGTGAGTCCCACTTCACTCTTTGCCCACAGTCCCATGCACTTGCTGCAGGGGGTGACCATGATCCAGGGAAATCCCCCGAGTAGTCAAGATACCCTTTTAGTTACTGCTCGTGGCACTTGGGACCCAGGCACCGTTCCAGCGGAGCTATTAGATGGGCTGGGATCCTTTCGCTCTCTACCCTTTAACCGTGTGGAAATTTTTTGGCCGGCCAGCGCCACCCGAAAATTTTTGGTGCGGTCTCCCAGCCGCGATTGGGTTGAAGAGTAAATTCCATGTGATTAAAGACAAATGAGAGTAAGCGGAGTAAACCATGGGGTGCCATGAACTCACGTCTTCGACTGCCCATCGATGGGCATCTACAAGAAATTGAGAGGCTTTGGTCCACCCATGCCAACCTGGTGCTGCAATCGCCGCCCGGGTCAGGTAAGACCACGCGAGTGCCCCCGGCCCTACTGGCCTCGTCGGCCTTGCCCCAGGGGGCCCAGATCTGGGTGTTGCTGCCGAGGCGACTGGCCGCCAAGATGGCGGCGGCCCGCGTGGCCGAAGAGTTGGGTGAAGCGCTTGGCCATCGGGTGGGTTACCAATTTCGATTTGAGAAGGCCGTCAGCACCCAAACCCGACTACTTTTTTTAACGGAAGGCATGTTGGTCAGAAAATTGTTGGGAAGCCCTCGGTTGCCCGCGGTGCATACGGTGATTCTCGATGAGTTTCACGAGCGACATCTACAAAGCGATTTTGCCCTGGCCTATCTGCGTCACCTGCAACGCAGCACTCGCCCGGACCTGAAAATTTGCCTCATGTCGGCCACCTTTAAGGCCGAACCCTTGGCCGCCTATCTTGGCGGGGCACCGGTCTTCACCGCGCAAACCCCTCAATTCGAAGTGGAACAACATTATCTGAACGATTCGGGCCCACTAGCCCTCGAAACTTTGGTGGTGCAAAATTTACAACGGCATCCTTTGGAATCGGGTGAAGACACCTTGGTGTTTCTTCCCGGTTTTTCCGAGATCAAGCGCACCGAGGCAGCCCTGCACCAAGCCAGGCTTTATCCCATGGAAATCCTACCCCTCCATGGTTCCCTTCCACCGACGGATCAACAAAAAATCTTTGAAAAATTTTCTCGGCCCAAGGTGGTGCTCGCAACCAATATCGCTGAATCTTCACTGACCATCCCCGGATTGAAACGGGTCCTCGATTCGGGATGGCATCGGCAGTCTAGGTATTCCTGGTGGAGTGGCATTCCCCGCCTCGAGACTCGCCCCATCTCCCAAGCCGCCGCGGTGCAACGTGCCGGTCGTGCCGGTCGTACCGGTCCGGGAAGGTGTTTTCGCCTTTACACCTCGTGGGAATTTCAATCTCGTCCGCAAGAATCCAGTCCGGAAATCACCCGAGCCGATTTAGCCCAGATGTATTTGGAACTCCTGGCCTTAGGCGTTTCAGACCTCCAAGACTTTCCCTGGCTATTGGCACCGGAAGAAACCGTGGCCACCCATTGTTTGGAATTATTACAACGCTTGGGTGCCGTTCGTCAGGCCCATGCCCAATGGGAAATTACGGAATTAGGCCGTCAACTCTGCTCCCTTCCGGTCCATCCGCGAGTGGGGCGACTCTTATGGGAAGGCAGGGAACGAGGCGTTCGCGAAGCAGCGCTCACTTTGGCCGCGGGCCTGAGTGAAGGCGATCTTCCGGAGGGCGCCCTCGAAAGCATTCCTCATTCTAGAGGGTTTCGTAGGATTACCGAAAAACTACGGGAACAATTGGGACGGGCCTTAGCCCTAAATCCTGCTGCGACCCTGAGTTCTCAACCGGAGCAGGATTTGGGCCTGAGTGTACTCAGGGCCTTCCCCGATCGGGTGGCCAAGCGCAGCGATCGAACCTGGAATTTTTGCCTCGGCGGTTCGGGCGTGGTTCCGAAAAACTTATGGGACCGAGTGGAAGATCTCTACCAACGGCAAGAATTGGCGGTGGTGCTCGATGTGGGAGAATCCGTGCGGCCGGGCGAGCGCTCCCAAGTACACTTGCGTTCTTGGCTGCCCATGGACCCCGCTTGGCTTTATGAAGATGTCTCGGGCCTGTTGCAGGAAAAATCCGAACTGCTTTGGACCGAGCCCGAGGGGCGTTTGGTGGAAAGGCATCAGATCACCTATGGGGAATTGGTCTTGGAAGGCAGTAGGGGCCGACCGAGCGATCTTCATGTGGCCGCCGAAGTATTTTTGCGCCAGGCCTTAAAATTTTCTGATACGGCGCCTTTTCTCAAGGTGCATGATTTGCTCACCGCCCTGGGCCGCCTGACCGATCCGTCTCCATTGGAACGAGCCCTTGGCAAATGGAAATGGGTTGCGCAATTGAAGTTGGATCCGTCTGTACCTCCTCCCGAGGTTTGCTTGGAAAAAAGTTTTTTGCAGCACCTGTTTCACGGCTTGCTTCATAAGGAAGAATTGAAAGCATGGCCTTTCGAAAACCGGGTGCTCGCCTATCTGCCCGCCGGGGTGCAGGCGAAGTGGCAGCGGTGGCTGCCCGATACGGTTACCCTACCCACACGACCTAGAGTCCAGGTTCACTATGATTGGGACCACGAACCTTATCTGGCTTCCCGATTGCAGGATTTTTTCGGTTTAAAGATGGGGCCCTGTTTGGCAGAGGGTCGATTACCGCTGACCCTAAAATTATTGGCGCCCAACAACCGTCCCGTCCAGGTCACCAAGGATCTCAATAATTTTTGGCGGCAGACTTATCCGGAATTACGCAAGGCCCTGTCGCGGCGCTATCCTCGGCACCGCTGGCCATTGGATCCCTTAGGTGAAATCCCGAAACCTTAATAACGCAGGGAATTGGCCTGGTTCACCATCTGATTGTATTCCCGAATCAGTTTATTCACCGAGTTGGGAGCGACTTTTTTGGAGTCGGCTAGATCGCGACGCAGGAATTTCGCCTGCACATAGAAATCTTTGGCATTGGAAGAGAACATACTGAAGAGCATAATTTTTTGGGCCTCCTCGGGGTTGGCCTGCACATAGGCTTCAAGCGCTTCATAATCCTTTTCTAGTTGGGTGTAGGCTTGATTATAGCCCTGGATATTCCAGGCGCCCTCGGCGGTGGCAGGAATCTGCTTTTGCACCCCCTGGGCGCTTTGCACAAATTTCACCACATGCCAGGGAATCTTTTTTCCTTGGGTTTCGAGGCGGGCTAAGTCATCGGCCACGATTTTATCCTGTAGTGGATCCAGCGCTTGATCGATGATGGCACTGGCCGCTTGAAATTCATTGAAGGCCGCCATGAGTTTGGGATGATAGGCCTTGGCTTTGACGCATTGGTCGTCTTTATAATCCTCTTGCTCGTAATAGTCGTAAACCTCTTGGACCAAGGGCACCAAGGTCTCATAGGAGGTGGCCAATTGCTTGGCCGCCGCTTCTAACTCGGGCAGACTGGGTGGCGTTTGAGCGCCGTTGTCGGCGGCATTTCGGCAGGTCTTCATGCCGTCGTCGTACAGGGTATAAAGTCCGTAGGTGATGTAGCGCTCCTTACAATTGGGGCCTGCTACTTCACTGCTGATCCAAGAAAGGTAGCGGGCCTTGCTTTGATTCACACGGTCCCGGGTGCGATTGAGACATTGCACATAGCCACGGATTTCCTCTTTCAAGGAGCTGTTGTCATCTTCAGCCGGTTTGGGAACGGCGGGAACTTTCTCTGTTAGAATATCCGTAGGTTCCGTGGGTTTTTTGTTTTCCAACAATTTATTGATGATGTTGTCTTCAGGTTTCTCGCTGGGAGGCGTCGGAGATTTTTCGGTGGCGGTGGGTAACGCCGGACTTTTTTTCGGAGCACTTGTTGGGGCCGCCACCTCCTGCTTTTTTAATTTACGCATGAGGAAACTGTCTTCACAGCCGGTAAAGACTAAGGTTAGGAGGAGCGATAATAGTAAGAGCGAGTATTTTTTCATACCAAGCAAATGATTCCAGGGAGCCCCGCGGGTCAAGAAAAAACCATGACAAGGGCTTGTCTAAGGCCCTGGAACCGGTTGATTGGAAAAAAATTGGGGTAATGAAGGCGGGCTGACCTTTTCTTGTGACTCCATGTCTTGCACCCTTTTTTGTACCTGCGAAAACATCTGAGCCCAATCCCAGGAAAGCGGACTTTGGGGCTCTTCTGGCCAAACGGTGAGAAAAGTACCCCCAAAGAGGGTATGACTTGTTCCCGGTTGGCAACCAAAACTCTCTCTATCTTGTCTGGCAGCGGTCATCACCGTGACATTTTTGAGATCTTTTAGGGTGGGCAGCTGAGGTTTTTCTGGATTTTCTAAAAATCCACCACTGTAACAGGCCTGCAACACCAGGTATTTTGGCGTCTTGTCGAAATACTTTTTTAACCACCTGGTGAGGTTTGAGGTAGTGAGAAAAAGGTCTTCGCCCGGCTCCCCGCTGCGGTAGGAACCCAATATCTCCCAAAAATTGGCGGGGCCATCGGGCAGGG
>JAJFLL010000200.1 GCA_021772695.1 Deltaproteobacteria bacterium | reverse complement strand
CTTGGTCCAAGCAGATGGGACGAAAATATGTGTCACGTTTTGATAAGACGTTTCGAGCTCGATCCCGTATTCGGTTCTACGCCACGAGACGAGACGCCCTCCCGGCAAAGAGCGCCGTAGCCTGGGCGACATCCTCTTCGGAGACCGGGAAAATCCGGGCTATTTTCGCAAAATTTTTCTCTTTTTAAGAAATTATAAAAAACGAGCGGTGGCCAAAATCGGTCAGGCCTTAGACCTCAAAGATTTGATCGCAGAGTTTCCCAACGCCAGCCGCAGCGACCGGGTCAAAGGCATCATGCGGGTGCTGCAAAAGACCTATCAACACGAAACCCTGCAGGTCACGGGGCCCCGGTTAAAAACCCGTCGTGCCATGATGGACGAAGTCATGGAAAGCGCCGCCTTAAAAAAACGCCTAAAAGAAATCGCCAAGGAACAAAATATTTCTATTGAGGCCGCTGAAAACCGGGCCAAGAAAAACCTCAAGGAAATTTGTTCGGACATACGCTTCACCTTGATCGAACTTTGGAATTATTTCCTTAGTTGGCTCTTCAATCGCTTTTATGACGGCGTCCAGGTAGACCAATCGGGAATCCGAGAAATCAAACGGGTGGCCAAAGACAGTCCCATCGTTTTAGTGCCCTCCCACAAAAGTCACGTGGACTATCTCATTTTCAGTTATGTCTTTTACCATAACGACCTGAGTCTACCGCTGGTTTGCGCCGGCAATAACCTCTCCTTCTGGCCGCTGGGTCCCGTATTTCGTCGCTCTGGTGCTTATTTTATTCGCCGAAGTTTTGCAGGAGATCCTATTTATGCCGCATCGCTAAAGGCCTATGTGGCCCAATTGATGCACGACCGAACTTTCCAAGAGTTCTTCATCGAAGGTACCCGTTCCCGGTCGGGAAAATTATTTCCTCCACGTACCGGTATGTTAAAAATGATGATCGAGGCCTATTTAGAAGACAAAGATATTCCCGATGTCTATTTCATTCCCGCATCCATCGACTATGAACGGGTATTAGAGGAAGGTTCCTACTTGGACGAAGTTCAAGGTAGAAAAAAAGAACGGGAACGCTTCTGGGATCTACTCCATTTGCCGAAATTTTTGCGACGCCGCTACGGAAAAGTTTATCTACAATTTGCCAAACCTATCTCGTTAAAGGCGGCCTTGGGCAAGCGATCCGCCGAGTTGTTGGGCGATGAAGCCGCCCTACACCAGTTTACCAAAGACTTGGCATGGAACATCGGGGATGCCATCAACGACGTAACCACCCTGCTATCGTCGGCCCTTGCTGCCACTGCCCTACTTTACCCCAAGGCCAAATCGACGACCTCCAAGGAAATCCATGCCAAGTGTGAAATCCTACAAAAAATCAGTCTGGTTTCCCAACCCCGCATCACCGAGGCCTTAGATAAAAACTTTCATCTTTCTATTCAAGAATCCCTCAACCAAATGGTGGCCTCCGGTGTGATCCAGGCCCACGGCGAGGCTGAAGAACGCTTTTACAGCGTTCCAGAAAACCATCGCCTCGCCCTTGAATTTTATAAAAACCGCGGCATGCACTCCCTTGCTGACGCCGCCCTGGTACAAGTCTGTGAGCCACAGCACCGCCAAGCAGCAAAGGATTTGCTGCAATTAGAATATTATTTTTCTGAAGACCTGTGGACCAAATATTCGGAGCTTCCGCCTTGGATCAGCGATCTTATTCGTCCCACCTTAGAAGCCTATTGGTTGGCCCTCGTCACGACCTCCAAAGGGAATTTTAAGAAGATTGAAGAATGGTTATTATTAAGAAAAATTCTCGATCGTGGGCAATTACTATTGCTGAAGGGAGAATTAGAATATCCCGAGAGCCTTTCCCGTTTTACCATTCAAAACGCCCTGATCCAATTGACCGAATGGGGCGTCTTACAACACCACGCCAAAGAACTGGGCCCAAGGGGACGCAAGGTCTACAGCCCAGGCGCATCGGATCAAAGACGAGAAGAATGCCGCCTGCTTTTAGAAACCTTGCTGAAAAAATAATTATAAAATGAGCTTCAAGGGACTCTGGTTCGAACTTACCGTAACCGTCTCGCCGTACTCCACTGGAACCTCGATATGGTTGCCATCAATGAATACGGCCGATTGACGGGTGGTGGGAATCAATTTTAATGATTTATCCTTTGGAAGAATGCCTCGTTGCAATCGCGGCGTATGGTGCCCTGACTGGACTAACTCGCGAACCCAATATTGCATGCCCTTAAAGGTTGGCGTCAGTGGCCGCCCCCCTGCTGAACTCATAGCAGCTGTAGAACCGGCACCCGTGGACATCCACACTCCGGAACTTTTTTGCTCTTCGAGATGCTTTCCCACCTGAATCAAGTAACGGCTGGTTCCAGCAGGAGAACGATTGGCGAATAAGATCTCATTGAGCGCCAGATCAGGCCATTTTTTATTGCCGACCTTCACTTTCAGACGAGGCACCTTCATCACCTGCTTGCTGCCCGTCATCAGGTCGATCATGGTACTCAAAAACGTGGACATACGTGCACCACATAGGGCTCCCGTACTTTCATCGGGTGCCGAATTGACGCCTAGAAGGGGTTGGGTCGTCAAGAAATGACTGGTTTCTAACACCGTCCCATCGCCGCCCACGGTGAGTACCAAATCGTAGGCACCCACCTTTTGTAAATCTTTCCGGTATTTCGTGGTGGTAGACATGCCCAATAAATTTAGGGTTTGCACCACGCCCTCCAAGGTCTCGCGATGTTGTTCGTATACCGAGACCCACTTTCTAGTGGACGGATGCCGCTTTTGAATCAATTTTAAATAATAGGGATCTTTCTGTTCCAAAACCATTTGCTCGTAGAGCGGTTTATTGAAGACCACTAAAACTTTATTTATTTTCATGTTAAACCGGGGCCTTTATTTCTTAGGCTTACACGAGGCGTATAATTGCTTGTTTTTGACGAATTCGGCAACTTTTTTGGGCAAATACTTTTCTGGCTTTTGACCCGAAGCAATGGCGTCACGAACCTGGGTCGAGCTGAGGTCTAAAAAGGGAGAGGCCGGGTCAGGGGGTCGGGGCAAAAATTCAAAAGCTATGGATTGCTGCAAGGCCTTGGACTCTTTCCAATGAGGTATCTCCTGCTTAAGATCGGACCCTCCCACAAAGGTGAAGGAATTTTTGGGAAATTTTATTAAAAGGCTTTTAACTAATTCGATGGTATACCCCGTTAGTTCCTGATCATCGTCTCGCACGACCACCCTATCGCCGAAGTCGGCAAAGGCGAGGCGGCACATCTGCAGGCGGTTCTCGAAGGAAGTTTGTTTGGTTTTTAAGGGGTTTTGACGAGTGGGCAACACCCAAATCTGATCATATTTATTTTCATCAATAAGGAATTGGACCACTTGCGTATGGGCCAGATGGGGAGGATCGAAGCTTCCACCTAATAGGGCTATCTTCATCGACTTCCCTTCCGCATTTTAGGATTACTTCCCCAAACTCAATAATACTTCAGTAGCAATCTCTTCGATGGCTTTGCCGGTCACATCGATAATGGGAACGCCACCCAATTGTTCATAAATTTTTCGGGCATAGGTCATTTCTTCAGTGATGCGTTCAAAACTGGCGTATTCTTCTGAGAGGGGCCGGCCCAGTTTCACCAAACGGGTTTCTCGCAATTGTACCAATTTTTCTGGATTGATGGTTAATCCTACCAATTTTTTCTTATCGACTTGTTCGAGTTCTTTTGGCGGAGGCACATCTCGTACCAATGGGATATTGGCCACCTTAAAACCACGATATGAGAGATAAAT
The DNA here is from genome assembly GCA_021772695.1 of Deltaproteobacteria bacterium. Lineage (GTDB taxonomy): Bacteria > UBA10199 > UBA10199 > DSSB01 > DSSB01 > JAJFLL01. The sequence goes on along the minus strand of JAJFLL010000200.1, from coordinate 6,231 downwards.
ACTCAAAGGGGTTTTGCTGGTTCGGGAAATACCCATCAGTAGAATATCGGTCATAGACAAAGTGTCGAGACCCATGCCGTCATCGTGCTTCACTGTATATTCGATGGCTTCCTGCCGGCGGAAATACTCACTGGTATGCTTGTATTTTAATCCCGGCTCACTGCTGGGCGATTCGTGAAGAAAAGAAGTGAACACATCCATGACCGGTCCCATTACATCCACGGCGACCACATGTTGTTGGTCACAAATTTCTAAGAATTGTTTGCGCTTTTCTTGGCCCACAAAGGTAAAAATAATGATGGCATGCTTGCGCTTGGCCTCAATAATGACTTCAGTCATGCGTTTGGGATCGGTAATGCGCGGTTTTCGCAAAATATTGACATTTTCCACTCGAAACTGCCGTAAGGCCGCAACGGCAATATTCATGGCCATTTCGCCGGTGGCATCACTAACACCAAAAATGTTGTAAGTCGGTTCACCCATAATCACTCATCTCAATTGATGGCCTCGTTCTCACCTGGCGGTAAAACGGCCAAAGATTCCTCGGTGGCAAGAGGCGCTGTTACTGCCGCACTCTCGGTTTTTCCATGCAGTCGCTCCATTCGGTCTGAAAAACGTCCCATGCGGTGCTGAGTATCGTCATAAGAGTTTTGGGCATTATGCAAATGCACGCCCACCTTCCTAAAGGTCTCTTGAATTTTGTTCAAGTCATTGCCCAATCGAGCTAAGTCATTAAATATTTCATGGGCCCGTTTCTCGATTTGCAGTCCCTTTAATCCCAACACGATCGTATTGAGATAGACATACAATGTATTGGGCGATACGGGAATCACCCGCTTCATCATCGCACGAGTGGCCAAAACATGCTCTCCTTCAGCGGCCTCGTCTTTAATAATGACCTCATAATAGATATTTTCGGCGGGCACATACATGAGGGCGAAATCGAAGGTACCCTCGGTGGGCCGGATATATTTTGCTGCGATGGCATCAATGTGTTTGCGTACGTCGGAGACAAAGGTTTTTCGAAATTGTTTTTTCTCGGATTCTTCAGTGGCATCAACCATGCGTTGGAAATTTTCCAAGGGAAATTTGGCATCAACGCTGACCAATTTTTCTCCGATGCGTACCACGGCATCGGCCTTATCATTATTTTTAAAGGCGTACTGCAGCTGAAAATTTTCCTTTGGCAAAATCTGCCCAAGTAAATCTGAGAGAAGAAATTCTCCCAAATTCCCCCTGAGTTTTGGTGATTTTAAAATTTCTTGCAGCGAGCGAATGTCTTGGCCCACCTCAAGCATGCGCGCATTGGCCTCTTCTAATTTACCTAATTTACCCTGTAGGTCGCCCACCACCTTGGTGGCGGAGTCAAGGCGCTCGGAAACATTTTTTTGACTGGCTGAAACCAGTTCATGACCGTCCTTGAGTCGATCATTGAGCTGATTTTGTAAGGATTCGAGTTGCTTTTGCAAAAGATTGGAATGGCCTTCTTGGCCGGAACGCATTTGGTCCCGCAACCCTTCCAACTGCTGTTGCATGATCTGCCAAACAGCGGTTTTAGCGTCGTCTTGTTCAAGTTTACGCTGGAGTCGATGCTGCTTGATCAACAGAAGGGTGGTGACCACCAAGAGGATCAGGAGTGTGGCCAAGAAAATCCAGGTCATGGTCGGGGTTTAGTCGAGGGCCCGAGGTATTTCAAGGGTAATATTGACCCAAGCTTGCCCCTTGCTAGTACGGATATATTCTCATATGTTCAATACATGCCAAAAGTGACCGTTTATAGCACTGAATACTGCCCCTATTGCGACGCCGCCAAGGCCCTATTGGAGCAACGGGGTATACCCTTTGAAGCCATCGACGTGACCGACCCAGAAAAGAAATTCGAGTTAAAAAACCGCACCGGATGGCGCACCGTACCGCAGATTTTTTTTGATGATAAATTAATCGGGGGTTATCAAGAACTGGCCGCCTTCGATCAGAGCGGTGACCTGCAGCGGCTTTTCAGCCAAGCTTCATCTTAAAGACCATTCCTTAAAATCTGTGACTACCTTCGGGGTTGCCCGCCCAGCATATTGACGACCAAATCAAAGGGCCGAGGCTGACTGGCGGCGATCATTTGATAGGTACCCTGAGTGATGGCCTGCCCGGACTGAAATGCGTTTTGCATACTCATGTTAGAAAAATTACCGATGGTCTGCCAGAGGTTTTGCATGCCCTGCTGCACGGCCTGTTGTCCGAATTGGCGAACTTCTTTGCGCTTCTCAATTTCTTCCTGAAATAGGGCCAATTCTTTTTGATTTTCTTTTTGTTGAGCCGCCATTTCTCTTTGCAGGTCGGCGTCGAATTCTTTCATTTCTTTATCGTGGGCGCGCTGTTCTTTATCACGCTTGACCTGGTTTTTCTCACTGGCGATTCTTTCAGAGGTTTGATGCTCCCTGGCTAATTGGGCCTCTTTGTCTTTCCCTTTGGCACCGCCAGCTCCGCCTTTTTTGTCATCTTTACCGGTTTTGAACTTCGCAAAGTTTTGCCCCTCGGTAGAATTGTCTTCCGGGGCATTGTACCCGTTATCTTTTACTTCTTTCAGCAGTTCGGTCTTCTTATTTTTACGTTCACCGGCCGGCACCTTCTCTAATTCATCGGCAAATTTGGCGATTTCAGTGGGATCAGCCTCATCACTTAATAAATTACGCCCATGGAGTATCATCTCCATATTCTTTTCATCGACACCGATCTTCCGCATTTGTTCCACCGCCCGTTCACGGTGATAGTCCCTGGCCTCTTGATTTTTATCATCGCGCCAATCGTCACGGGCGCTCATCATTTTATCGATGTCTTTGGCTTGATCTTCGGAATCTTTCGATACCCGCTGGTAAATGGGGTTGCCGGACTCATCAGTAGCCTTGACCCATTTGCCGTCTGCACCTTTAACTTTTTCTTGAACCGGATCACCCTTTTCATCGAGCACAAAGGCCTTGCCGATGGTTTCTTTTTTCATGGTGGCGATTTTGTCGTCTAGTTGGCTCAACCGCGCCTCATAGGCCTCTTGGGATATTCCCATTTCATCGGCGGTCTTGAGTCGCCCGTCTACATCGAATAAAGGAGGGTCACCGGTAAATTTAGAAGATAAAATTCCATTGGCCTCATGGGGGTGATAACCAGTGCCATGGGGCGGCTTATCAGTCATGGCCTTCTGATATTTACTTTGTAATTGGGCATGGGTCCGGGTTTTTAGAACCCCTGCTTCGATAGGATGCTCTTTATCAAACTTGGCCTGGTCTTCGGTGGACATTTTTTTATAATCGGCGGGAGTCACGTCGGATTCGGGCACGCGAGGCTTACCGTTGATTTCAGTCACACCGTCTGCATTGGTGCTAATGACGGGCTTCCCTTCCTCACTTGTTGTAAAAAGTTTCTGCGCTGCAGCCTCGGGATCTTTCACATCTCCCATCAAGCCCATATGCCCTAAAACTTTTTCCGCCTCAGAACGGGACCAACCTAAACCACCTTCTGCTTTGGATGTTGTAGCATTTGAAATCCATTTTTCTCGTGCCGTGGTAAATTGGGCCTGACTTTTCAAATAGGCGTTATTGGCATCTTTTTCTTTGGTATTTTTGGCCTTCGCGTGAGGTGCGCCGTCTCCCAGACTACCCAGGTTATTGTAATGTCGAGCTACGTCATAGGGTCCAAACTTTTCATAATCAATTTCACTAGTCCCTTCTATTCTGGGTAAGTGAAAATCCATTTTATCTTTAGGTGGGATATTACTGGAAGGCTCAATCATGCCATTGGCCACCATGTAATCTTTGATGGCATCGTTGGAATAGCCCTGTTTTTTCAATTCCTGGTAGGTCTTCATGCTAACAGACCGGGCCGCCTCTTCATGCAGCTGCTTGGAACCCATTTCTTCAAAGGTCAAGGAACTCCCATTGCTGCGTTTCGCCTCAACTTCCAGAGCCTTCTTATCGATCAAACCCAAATAGGACTTTTGCACATACTTGTCTTCGACCCCTTGCTTACTCAGGTATTGTGCGTCTTGGGTTTGTTGGGGATCAAGATCGGTATTCAGTCCCTTGGCACTCTCAAAGAAGAAAGGCATGTCGGCTCGGCGATTTTTTTCCATCTTGGAAAGTTCGGCCTTAGAGTCAGGCCGGTAGGATGGCACCTGTTCGTCCTTTTTTTCGGCCTCATCGGCATCAATCTTGTCATCGCCATTAGTGTCTAGGGGTAATTTATGTTTCACGGCACCGGCAGTGCCCGCACCCACTAAAGGATCAAAGGAATAAAAATTTGAATGGGAACCTTCAGAATGACATTGGTAAGAAACGCGTGGCGTGACCGCAACGCAATCGCTGTCATAACCTAATTCGTACCCCAGATCAGTCGTGTCGTAACTCATGGTGTGCCCTTTATCAGGTGGCGAGCCCTCATTCCCCTTGGACCCCTACCTCATGGCAGGATTCCATGGAAATTATCGTCACTTAGGCTCCCCTAAGTTGCGTGCCACCCATAAGCCTCATCTTAAAGAAGTTCTTTAGCCTTAACAAGGGTTTAGCGGAAGGGCCCTGCTTTGAAACTCACTCTCAATATAATGCAGCGCGTTACAACCCCTTTTTACAAGGTAATTTTCTGAATGGCCCTTTTTAAAGCAATCAAACCTTTGCTGAGACTGGCCCAGATTATATCCAAATCAACCCAAAAATAATCATGCCTAAATTCGCTATTTATCAATTCGGCTTGAATCGCCATAAAAAATTTGGGTTTGGAACCATTTGGACGACCTGTATAACGGATATCAGAGGACTGCTGTGATTCGGGCAGCTAGCTGATGCATTCAAACCGTTAAGTTCGGTCAATCCCAGGCAAAATTTCTTCACCAATTATTTCAGGGCCCTGATTTCCAAAAAAAAACGGTGCCGGCTTAAATGAACCTGCCAGCGCCAAAAAAATACTCTAAAAAATTTAAGAAATGCATTGATGGGAAGAAATCTTTCTACAGACTGCTTCCACTCCGGCGCCGGAGTATCATCCCAATCCCTAAGAAAAATTTGAAATTGGTGATTTCAAAAATAAAATGCATTTTTTATTTGACGGAAGTTTAAGTGACTTTACCCAACATGACTAAACATTAAGTCTAAGCCGCCTGTAACAGGCGCGCTGAAGAGATTCAGCATTTTTTAAATTTTACGATTAGATTTTCTTTTTCCAACCTCTAACAACTGCTGAACGCAAAATACTCTCTCTTCCAATCCCGTGTTATAAGTTATTCAAAGTCCTACCCAGGTAATCCCTTTCCTAAAATTAAAATAGGGAGATCCGTATGGAATTTCATCTTCATCAACTCAGCAACGAAAACCTAATCACCGATCTTAAAGACCTGGTGCGCCGGGAACGAGAATTATTGACCCGGTTGTTGCATTATCTGCGGGAGATCGAACAGCGCAAACTCTATGCCCAAAGGGGGTATGACAGTTTATTTTCCTTTATGCGGGCAGAATTGGGTTATTCCGAGGCCAGTGCGGACCGACGTATCAAGGCCATGCGTCTGATCAAAGATCTGCCGGAGGTGAAGGAGAAAATCGCGACGGGCTCCCTCTCCCTCTCGGTGGCATCCACGGTGCAACGCTTTATTCAGAAGGAGAATCGCAAAAGAAAGCAGGAGAAAAACCTCCTCTTTACCCAGACGGCCAAGTTAAAACTGGTGCATGACTTGGAGGGGAGTTCCCTTCGGGACTGTGAAAAAAAATTGGCAGAAATCTCGCCGGAGGCCGCCTTGCCCCGGGACAAAACCCGAATGATCACTGCAGACAAGGTCCACATCGCCTTTACTGCCAGCCAAGTCTTGCTCCAAAAGTTGGAACGTCTCAAGGTATTAACCTATCATCAAAACCCCCAAGGCCATTTCGAGATTCTATTCGAGAAGGCCCTCGACATAGCCCTGGAAAAATTGGACCCCGAAAAGAAAAAAATTCGCCACCAACAAAAAAACCCCTTACCTAAAACTCTAGCTCCATCGAATGGATCAGCAACAAGCATTCCTGATTCCAAGATGAAGTCCAATGGGCACTCCACTCCGGCGCCGGAGTCAAAAGCAAAGCGGCATATTCCCCTTGAAATCAGAAGACAGGTTTGGCGCCGGGATAAAGGCAAGTGCCAGCACCAGGACAAGCAAACGGGCAAGAAATGTCATTCCCAATACCTATTAGAGTTCGACCACGCTTGGCCATTTTCTCTCGG